>JAGANE010000107.1 GCA_017624395.1 Clostridia bacterium | reverse complement strand
GCCTTCATCTGCTTTTCCATGGCATCCTGAATTTCCTTTGGAGGAATGATGTTTTTCAGCTCCACGCGCGTCACCTTAATTCCCCAAGGGTCGGTTGCTTCATCAAGAATCGATCGCATTTTGGTATTGATAATATCACGAGAGGTCAGCGTATTGTCAAGCTCCAATTCACCAATGATATTACGGATGGTGGTTGCCGTCAGATTTTCAATCGCCGTCATCGGCGCCGAGTGACCGTAGGCGTACAGCTTGCAGTCGGTGATTTGGAAGAACACGACCGTGTCAATCTGCATACGAACGTTATCCTTAGTGATAACAGGCTGCGGCGGAAAATCCACCACCTGCTCCATCAGGTTGATACGCTTGGAAATCTTATCGATAAAAGGTACCTTTACATGAAGTCCTGTTTTCCACGTCTGGTGATATGCCCCCAATCGCTCCACAACAAACGCCTTGGATTGCGGCACAACGTGAACATTGGAAACAACGATGATCAAAACGATCGCAACAAAAATTCCTATTACAATAAACGGTCCCATAGTAAATCTCCTTTTCTGTTTTTATAAATTGTTTTTGTTTTCGGTTTCGGGTTCAGTCTCGATCTGTGGCTTACAGATCAGCTTGACTCCTGCAATATCGCAAACCGTAACGATCGTTCCCGCAGGAATTTTGACGGTATCATCGGTCGAGCGCGCCGTCCAAACGAGTGCCTTGACCTTAACACTTCCCTTTTCACACAGGTTGTCAATTTCCTCCTGCACGATTCCATGTGTGCCGATCAATGCATCGGCATTGGTACGATTTTTAGTCTTGCTTTGCGGCATGTATTTTTTAAAAACGGTCTTTGCCAACAGCAATGTCACAACCGACAAAGCTAAAAACAGCGCAATCTGCCACCAAGCAGAATCCACAAACATAGAAAGAAGCATAGCAGCAAGCGCACCCGGAACAAACCAAAGTGCCACAAGATCACAGGTCATGCTTTCGGTAACCGCTGCCGCAATTGCAACAAAGAGCCAAAAAAGCGCTGCACCATTCTCCGTCAAAAAAACGCCAATATCCATTCTGCTTTCCTCCTTTCTTTCAGTCTACAACAACATTATACCACACAATCAAGTGATTGTCAATAGCATTCCGAAAAATATTTTTAAAAATCTTTAATCCTTGTTTATGCTTTTGTGGATTGATATTTGGTAACGATCTTTTCTATCAAGATCTTTCCCTCACGATCCACACGCAGGGTGACGTATCTTGGAAGGCTTGCATCGCTGTCAACGTCATCGTGAAAGGTTCCGTCATTTTGAAAGATCATATATTCCAACAGATACGTCACGCTCTTTTCTCCGTTTTCCCTGTTTTCGGTGGAGTAATAACGAATCTTCATTTGATAAAGCATTTGCGGAGAAAAGCTTTTTTTAGGCTCATTATCTTCAAAAAAGCTCTCATGAAAGCAGGCATTGTAAGCCTCAATATCTCCCGCGATCACTGTTTGCAGATAATTGTAAAGAAACAGTGTGTTGGCATCAAACTCCTCGCGGTTTTCATCGGTGATGGATTGCCATACACCGTATCCCGACGGCTCATTGCAATACTCCACCTGACGGTTCAGTTCAAGATATGCACCGTATTCCATAATATTCCCTTTGTAGGTAGGATAAAACTCGTAATCATGCTGATTGTTACGATCGTTTTTTTGTTCGTTTGGGCGGGTGATCAACCAAACCGCGCACAATAACAATCCCAATGCAAGCATAACACAGCCAATCACGATCCACATTTTTCGCTTCATTTTTTTGGAGGCAACGGAAAGCTGCTCATATTCTGCGTTTTGTTGCTGTTGGTCCTTGCGTATCATTGGAAGGCTCCTCTTTGTCTTTTTTTATATTCGTATATTTATATTTTATCATATATTTCTTTTTTTTGCAACTGTAATCTCCAAAAAGCAGTTCTTTTTTTATTTTTGTCTGTAAAAACCGATTTTTTAACAAAAAAACAGAAAAATTCAAATAAAAAATCAAAAGTTTTCTATTGTACTTTTAAAAAAAATATGTTATAATATAATGAATAAATATATGATTGCCGAAGATGTTCAAAAAATGCTCCTTTGGCTATCAGAAAGGATCCCACACATGAAATACCTTGTTTTGATTCCCGACGGAATGGCAGATGAAAAAATAGAAGCGCTTGGGAACCTAACACCTATGGAAGCCGCCGACAAGCCGATGATGGACGCCCTTGCAAAAACGGCAATAATTGGAACCGTCTCCAACGTTCCCGTCGGTATGGTACCCGAAAGCGACACCGCCAATATGGCAATCCTTTCGTTTGACCCCAAGACCTACTCCAAAGGGCGCTCTCCTTTAGAGGCGGTCAGCATGGGGCTTGAAATGCAACCCGACGAAACGGCATATCGCTGTAATTTGGTAACCTTAAGTGACGATGGGGATTACGACAACAAGATCATTCTTGACCACAGTGCTGACGAGATTACAACCGAGGAAGCAGACGTGCTAATCCAAGCTCTGCAAGAAAAGCTTGGCAACGAATACCGCCACTTTTACACGGGTGTCAGCTACCGACATTGCCTGATTTGGAAAAACGGAAATGACCGTTATGATTTTATGCGTCCGCACGATATTCTCGGCAAATGCATTGGAGAATATCTGCCCAAAAAAGAAAACGGCGGAGAAGAATTTTACCGCCTGATGCGAGAGAGCTTTGAGATCCTCAATCACCACCCCATCAATGAGGCAAGACGCCAACGTGGGCTTAAGCCTGCCAACTCGGCATGGCTTTGGAGTCCCGGCAAAAAGCCGCAGCTTCCCAATTTCCGTCAAAAATGGGGATTGGATGCCGCTGTGATCTCTGCAGTAGATCTGATCAAAGGGATTGGTCTTTGTGCGGGAATGAGATCGATCGACGTTGAAGGAGCTACGGGAAACGTCCACACCAATTACGATGGCAAGGCAAATGCAGCTATTCAAGCCTTTTGTGACGGATATGACTACGTTTACGTGCACGTTGAGGCACCCGACGAATGCGGACATCGCGCAGAAACCGAAAACAAGGTGCGCTCCATTGAGCTGATCGATCAAAAAATTTTAAAGCCAATTTACGATTATTTGGTTTCTACCGCTTCCCCCTTCCGTATGATGATCCTTCCCGATCATCCCACCCCCGTGCGTCTGCGTACGCATACCTCTCTCCCCGTTCCGTTTATGATCTACGATTCGCAAAATCCCTGCGTCGGCGTGGATTGCTTTTGTGAGGAAAGTGCCAAAGCAAAGGGCTTTTACGTGGAAAACGGATATACGCTGATGGAGCATCTGATAGAAAATAAAAAGCAAGGAAAGGAATAACGCCCGATGAATCAAGAGCCTTTTACCAACGAAGAAAACCAGGAGATTATAGAAACAGAAGCCGTATCCCCTGCGGTATCCTCTGAAAAAATCTCCAAAAAGATTACCGAGGGACTATTTGACGTATTGGAGATGTTTGCGTGGTCGGTATTTGCGGTATTGATCCTTTTTACCTTTGCCTTAAGACTTTGCCGCGTGGACGGGAGATCCATGGAAAACACACTTTATAACGGGCAAAACCTGTTGCTTGCCAGCTTTGCCTATACCCCCGAGCAGGACGATATCATCGTATTCCACTTAACCGATGAGACGCACAACATGGAAAAAACGATGGTCAAGCGTGTGATCGCAACGGGTGGACAAGCTGTAGAGATCAACTTTAACAACGGTGTGATCAAGGTGGACGGAAAAGAATATGCAGATGCAAATGCTGTTCTCAAGGATCGCAACACCGACGTGATCACGGGCATTTACAATTTGACGGCGGAGCATCATTACGATCCCGTTTCGCGTACCTTTTCGGCAACGGTTCCCAAAGATTGCGTCTTTGTCATGGGTGACAATCGCAACAATTCCAAAGACAGCCGAGATACCGACGTGGGATTTGTTGATCAAAGATGCATTCTCGGCAAAGCTGTGCTTCGCCTCTCTCCTTTTACAATTTTTGACTAACAATCTGCCAAAGAAAGGATTAAAAAATGCCTTCTGAAATAATCCAATGGTTTCCCGGGCATATGGCAAAAACGCGCCGTATGATCTCGGAAAATTTAAAAAACGTTGACATTGTCATTGAAATTTTGGACGCGCGAATCCCCTACAGCTCACGCAATCCCGAAATTGCCCGTTTGACAGAGGGAAAGCCGACATTGCTCCTTTTGAATAAGGCTTCTCTTGCCGATCCCACACAAAATAAACGCTGGCAAACACAATATACCAAGGATGATACCTACTGTCTTTTAACCGATTGCGTAACAGGCGAGGGAATGAAAAATCTTGCCCCCACCATCCGCGAAATCCTTTCGGACAAGCTTCGTCGCTACGAGGAAAAAGGAATGACGGGACGCCGTGTACGCGCAATGGTGCTTGGGATCCCCAACGTGGGAAAATCCTCCCTTATCAATCGCATTTGCGGCAATAAAAAAACAAAGGTGGAGGATCGCCCAGGTGTAACGTTGGACAAGCAATGGGTCTCTACCAACATCGGTGTTGATCTGTTGGATATGCCGGGCATTCTTTGGCCCAAATTTGAGGAACGCCGCGTAGGAGAAAACCTTGCGTTGACGGGAGCGATCCGCGACGGCGTTTTGGACATTGAATCCCTCGCGGTCATTCTTTGCAAGCGTCTGCGCCTGCTTTATCCCGATCTGCTTGCTGCCCGCTATAAGCTTGGAAATCTTGAGGATTACAAGGAGTATTCCGATTACGAGCTTTTTGAAGCCATCGGAAAAAAGCGCGGATTTTTGATCAGCGGTGGAGAGATCAATACCGAAAGAACCGCCATTACCCTGCTTGACGAATTCCGAGCCGCTAAGATTGGACGAATTACTATTGACCGTTATTCCAAGGAGGAGTTGCCGCATGCTTGATTACCAATTAGAGCAGGAGCTTGTTGCACAAGGCTTTGCAAACGTGTGTGGCGTTGATGAGGCAGGACGCGGCCCCTTGTGCGGTCCCGTGGTTGCTGCGGCCTGTATTCTGCCTGCAGGGCTTGTGATCGAGGGACTGAACGACTCCAAAAAGCTGACTCCAAAAAAACGCGATGCGTTATTTGACTTTATTTGCAAAAACGCGATCTCCTACTGCATTGCCGAGGCAAGCGTGGAAGAAATTGACGCTCTGAATATTTTGGAAGCCGATCTGCTTGCCATGCGCCGTGCCATTGACGGACTTTCGGTGAAAGCCGATGCGGCATTGATCGACGGAAACATTGCAAGAGATTTTCAAATTCCCGCACACGCAATTGTTCACGGAGATGCCATCAGCCCAAGCATTGCGGCGGCGTCGATCCTTGCAAAGGTCACGCGTGACCGTCAAGGCGTAGAGCTTGATCGACTTTATCCCCAATACGGAATTGCAAAGCACAAGGGATACGGCACAAAGGCACATATGGAAGCCTTGCGCACCTATGGTCCTGCCCCGATCCATCGCAAGCAATTCATTCGTTTTTTGGACAAAGAATGAAGCCGTTTCAAAACACCAAGGAAATCGGAGATTTTGGAGAATCGAAAGCAGTTCACTATCTTCGCCTTCATGGATATACTGTTAAGGAACGCAATTGGAGGTCGGGAAAATGTGAAATTGACATCATTGCCACCACGCTTCATGATATTGTTTTTGCAGAGGTCAAAACGCGAACCTACACGCAAGAGCAGCTTGCAAACGCCGCACCCCCAAGAATGGCAGTACACGCCGAAAAGCAACGCTTGACACGGCGCGCTGCAAATGATTATTTGCGTACACATTTTACCAAAAAGCGTCCACGTATGGACGTCATTGAGGTGTGGCTGATCCAATCTCCCAAAGGTGACCGTCCAAGGGTGTTTAAAATACAGCACTTTAAGGCTGCGTATTGAGGGGTATTTGATGAAGCATTCTTTGTTTGATCTTCACTGCGACACCGCATATAAAATGCTGACCGAAAGACAATCCTTGACACAGAACAAGCTTGCCGTTTCACTAAAAAATGCAAAGAAATTTGATCGTTACGTACAAGTAATGGCGCTTTGGACAGACGACAGCCTTGACGATGAGCAGGGATGGCAACAGATGCTTGCCATGCACAAAAATCTTTTGTCCGATCCCGCAGTACAAAACAAAAAGGTCATGATCTCAAGCACCTTGATTGATACAACCTCTCCCCTTTTGCTTTTGTCAATTGAAGATCTGCGAATTTTAGCAGGGCGGCTTGAAAGAGTGGACGAACTCTTTCGGCTTGGAATCAGAATCATTACGCCTCTGTGGCGAGGGGATACCTGCATCGGTGGCTCGCACGATACCCCAAACGGCTTGACCGAGTTCGGCAAGCGCGCACTCCACCGTGCTATCTCTTTGGGAATGATCGCGGATATTTCCCATGCCTCGATAAGGGCGGCAGACGAGATTTTATCGCTTGGAAAGGCACTGAACCGTCCCGTTATTGCATCGCACTCAAATGCTTATGAGATTTGCCCCGTTTCACGAAATTTGATCAGACGGCAAGCCGTTGAGATCATAGACATGGGCGGCTTGATCGGGTTGAATCTGCATGCCCCATTTTTAAAACACGAGAGTAACGCAGCTGTGGCGGATCTGTTTCCGCATATTGATTATTTTTTAGAGCTTGGCGCCTCCGCCACACTCTGCCTTGGGTGTGATCTGGACGGCTGTCAGCCACCGACCGATAGTTTTACCGTTGCATCGCTCATCGACCTTGCAGAGATGATGCTGAAGCACAATTATTCCGAGTCGTTGATACAACGCATCTTTTATGAAAACGCAGCGCACTTTGCAAGCGCGCTGTAACCTTATCGTTTGAAATCCATCAGGAGGAATCCAAAACCATGTTATACAAAAGCACAAGAAGCAATCAACCTGCCGCAAAATCCGCTGCAGAGGTGATCAAAGAAGGACTTGCCGCAGATGGCGGTCTCTTTGTTCCCGAAAGCATTCCTACCATCTCTTTGGAAGAAATCAAAGCACTGTGCAAGGAAGACTATCCTACGCGCGCGGCAACCGTTCTTTCCAAATTTCTCACAGACTATACTTATGAGGAGCTTCTCGCTGATTGCCAAGAAGCATACGGCGAAAAATCTTTTGTGGGCGGTGCCGCACCGCTGGTCAATATTCACGACAGTCTGGAAGCATTGGAGCTGTGGCACGGACCTACCGCCGCATTTAAGGATATGGCGTTACAGATCATGCCGCGTCTGCTTTCCCGCGCCTTAAAAAAGACAGGGGAAAAACGAACTGCCCTGATCCTTGTTGCAACGTCGGGAGATACGGGAAAAGCAGCGCTTGAAGGCTACAAGGACGTTGACCAGATCAAGATCACGGTATTTTACCCTGAGGACGGTGTCAGTCGCGTACAAAAGCTGCAAATGGCAACCCAAACAGGCTCCAACGTCAACGTATGTGCGATCCGCGGGAACTTTGACGATGCGCAAAACGGTGTCAAAGAGATATTTGGAAATCCAACGCTTTCAAAAACGCTTGACCAAAACGGATATTTCTTTTCCAGCGCAAACTCGATCAACTGGGGACGACTTGCTCCGCAGATTGTTTACTATATCTCTGCTTACTGCGATCTGCTCAACACGGGCAAATGCAAGCCCGGCGAAAGCTTTAATGTTTGCGTTCCCACAGGAAACTTTGGTAATATTTTTGCCGCCTATCTTGCAAAGCAGATGGGGCTTCCCATTCATCACATGGTCTGTGCATCCAACACCAACAACATTCTGACAGACTTTTTGCATACGGGCACCTATGACCGTAACCGTAATTTTTATCTGACCATGTCTCCCTCCATGGATATTCTGATCTCCAGCAACCTTGAGCGACTGCTCTATTTCACAGCCGGAAGCGATCAGACCGCCGCCTATATGAGCGCCCTCAAAAAGGACGGGCACTATACGGTTGATACCGATATTCTTGCAAAAATCCGCGAAAGCTTCAGCGGTTACTACACCGACGAGGAGCAAACGGCGCAAACCATCAAGGGAACCTATGAAAAGTACGGTTATCTCGCAGATACGCACACAGCCGTGGCGATCCATGCGGCAGAGGAATATCAAAAAGACAGCGGTGATTTGCGTCCGATGATCGTTGACTCTACCGCAAGCCCCTACAAGTTTGCAAACAACGTTTACCGCGCAATCACGGGCAAAGATGCGACCTCGGATCTGGAGGCTCTGGATGAGCTTTCCGCACTTACCCATACAAAAATTCCCTATCCCCTCTCCGGTATTTCCACACGCAAGGTCATTTTTGACAGAGTAATCAACCGCGAAGAAATGCAAAAGGTCATTTTAGAGGAGATCGGCTGATTTTAAAAAAAGAGAACGCCCAAAAGAGCGTTCTCCAAAATACGATTGAAAAATCAGGATTCCTTCGGCTTAAAGGTTGCGCAAAGTGTCTCTCCCGAGGAGCATGCCTCGCGAGGGCCTACCGAGATCTCGCTTGCGGTACAGCAAGTATCGCGATCGTGATAGTAGCAGTTATGCACGTTGCACTTGATTCCCTTGATATGCTTACAGCCGCAGTCATTTTCGTACTTTTTCATTTCTTCCATGATTTGACGATCCTTTCATATTTTCGGAAAAAAGCTTCCGAGACTCGGAAAGAAAAAAATCTTTCACGCAATTATCTTACCCAAAATTGTTTTGATTCATTCTATGATTTTCAGAAAGGAGGAATGCTCATGTCTCTGTTTGTGATTGCAGATCTGCATCTGTCAAGCGACGGAAGCAAATCAATGGAAAAATTTGGCGCTCGATGGAGTGATTATATGAACAAGCTGCGCAAAAATTGGCAAGCGGTCGTTTCTCCTGAGGATACAGTGATCATTCCGGGAGATATTTCCTGGGCACTCAAACTTGAGGACGCCAAGGAGGATCTTTTGTTTTTGGAATCCTTGCCGGGACAAAAGCTGATTGGAAAAGGCAACCACGACTTTTGGTGGTCAACAGCAAAAAAAATGAACCAAATGATGGAAGAAAATCAAATTCAAACCATAAAAACTATTTATAACAATGCTTATCTTTTTGAGGATTGCGTGGTTTGTGGCACACGCGGCTGGTTTGTGGAAGAAAATCAGCAACACACCGTAGGAGATGTCGATTACGCGCGGATCGTCAACCGAGAGGTCATTCGTCTGCGATTGAGTCTTGACGAGGCGGTCAAGTTGCAAAAGCAGGACGGACGGGATCTGCCCATTCTGGTCTTTTTGCACTTCCCCCCCGTTTGGAACGGATTTGTGTGTCGGGAGATCGTAGACGTTTTGCATGAGTACAAAATTGAATCCTGCTATTTTGGACATATCCACGGAGCTTATTATGCCCCCAGAACAACCGTCTTTGAGGGGATCGATTTTATTTTAACGTCGGCAGATGCGCTTCAATTTTGTCCAATGCCGATCTATGCAACTGATTTTTGAAAAAAATACCTGATTTTTTTGAAAAAACTATTGACAAAACGCAAAAAAAATTATACAATATAATCTGTATGTAAAAATATTATCATTTCGTTTTTGGAGGACATTAAAAAATGAGTTTGATCAAATCCGAAAAGACCGAAAAGAGCGTATATACGCTTGAGTTCTCGGTTGACAAGGACACTTTCGAAAAGGCGGTTTCCAATGCTTACCGCAAGCAGGTCGGAAAAATTTCGGTTCCCGGCTTCCGTAAGGGTAAGGCACCCCGCTCTGTGATCGAAAAGATGTACGGTAAGGGATTTTTCTATGAGGATGCTATCAACGAGGTTCTTCCCGATGCGTTTGACGCAGCACTGAAAGAATCTGCACTCGATATGGTTGGACAGCCCGAATTTGACGTTGTTTCTATCGATGACAACGGCGTGGTGATGTCCGCAAAGGTTGCTGTAAAGCCTGACGTAAAGATCGAAGGCTACTTGGGCATTGAGGCTGAAAAGGCTGTTGCAGAGGTATCCGACGAGGAGGTTGACAGCGAAATCAACACGATCCGCGAGCACAACTCCCGTGAGATTGAGATCACCGACGATACCGCATCGGTAATGGGCGATGTTTGCACCATCGATTACGAGGGCTTTGTAGACGGCGTTGCATTTGAAGGCGGCAAGGGCGATGCTTACCCGCTCAAGCTTGGTTCCGGCAACTTTATTCCCGGCTTTGAGGAGCAGGTTGCAGGACACAAGATCGGTGAGGCGTTTGATGTAAACGTCACCTTCCCCGAAGAATATCACGCAAAGGAGCTGGCAGGCAAGGCAGCAGTTTTCAAAACTGTGATTCATGGCATTAAGCACATTGAATTGCCCGAGCTGGACGATGATTTTGCAAAGGACGTATCCGAATTTGATACGATGGCTGAATATCGCGCAGATATTACGGCAAAAATTACTAAGAGACATGAGGACGAGGCAGACCGCAAGTTTGAGGATGCCATTCTTGACAAGCTGATCGAAAAGCTGGAGGCTGAGATCCCCGAGCAGATGTATGTTGCAGAAACCGAGAACTTTGTCCGCGATTATGACAACCGTCTGCGTATGCAGGGATTGGATCTTAAGACCTACTTCCAATATACGGGAATGAACCTTGACACGCTTCGCGAGCAATTCCGTCCGCAGGCTGAAAAGCAGGTCAAGCTCCGTTTGGCTCTGGAAAAGATTGCAGAGCTTGAAAAGATCGAGGCGACCGAGGAGGATATTGAGGCAGAAATCACCCGCATTGCCGAGGCTTATAAGATGGAAGCCGATCAGGTTCGTAGCATGGTTCCCACCGATTCCATTGCACAGGATATGAAGGTTAAAAAGGCTATGGATCTCGTCAAAGAGAAAGCCATTGCAAAATAAATCCACCAACAGAACCGGAATTTGCTTTTGCGACTTCCGGTTCAAATCTTACGAAAAGAGGTATTGCAAATGTTTGATTACAGAGAGCACACAAAAGATGCGCTTGTCCCCGTCGTGGTAGAGCAAACCAATCGCGGAGAGCGCTCCTATGACATTTTTTCACGTTTGCTCAATGACCGCATCGTATTTCTTTCCGATGAGGTCAACGACGTAACGGCGTCCCTTGTCGTTGCACAAATGCTGTTTTTGGAGGCACAGGATCCCGATAAGGATATTTCCTTTTATATCAACTCTCCCGGTGGCTCTGTCACGGCAGGTATGGCAATTTATGACACCATGCAGTTTATCAAATGTGATGTTTCCACCATCTGTATCGGTATGGCGGCAAGCATGGGTGCATTCCTGCTCTCCTCGGGAACGAAGGGCAAGAGATTCGCGCTTCCCCATAGCGAAATTATGATCCACCAGCCTCTCGGCGGTGCCAGAGGTCAGGCAACCGACATTCAGATCCAGGCAGAGCAGATCCTTCGCGTGAAGCGCACG
>JAGANE010000013.1 GCA_017624395.1 Clostridia bacterium | reverse complement strand
CTCTACGCGCTGACACAAAAAACGGCAAAGCCGGCGGTTTCATTCGGCGGCAAATACCGGATCATTGACTTTCCCCTTTCCAACTGCATCAACTCGGGCTTTGATACCGTGGGCGTGTTGACGCAGTACCAACCCCTGCTTCTCAACGATTATATCGGCAACGGACTCCCTTGGGATCTCGACCGCACCTTTGGAGGTGTCAAGATCCTGCCGCCCTATCAGGGCAATCAGCGTGCCGATTGGTACAAGGGAACCGCAAACGCCATCTGGCAGAACATGGAGTTCATCAACCGCTATGATGCCAAGTACGTCCTGATCCTTTCGGGCGACCACATCTACAAGATGAACTATGCCAAGATGCTGGACTTCCACAAGCAGACGGGTGCCGATTGCTCGATTGCCGTCATTGACGTTCCGATCGAGGAGGCAAGCCGCTTTGGTATCATGAGTGCGCATGACGACGGCACCATTTACAAATTCAGTGAAAAGCCCAAGAATCCCGATAGCACCAAGGCATCCATGGGAATCTATATCTTTACCAAGGAAAAGCTGCAAAAATATCTGGAGGCAGACAGTAAGGATCCCGATTCCGCCAACGATTTTGGCAAAAACATCATTCCCGCCATGCTTGCGGCAGGCGAGAAAATGATGGCATATCCCTTTGAGGGATATTGGAAGGACGTTGGAACCATTCGCTCCCTGTGGGAGGCAAACATGGATCTTTTGGGCGAGGTTCCCGCATTCTCTCTGTTTGACGAAAGCTGGCGTATCTTCAGCCGCCACGGTGCGGAGGCTCCGCAATTTGTAGGAGAGAACGCTGTGGTGGAAAACTCGTCGATCACCGCAGGCTGCGGCATCTACGGCATTGTACGCAACAGCGTGCTTGGCCCGGGTGTCACCGTAGAGGAGGGGGCGATCGTAGAGGACAGCGTGCTGTTCAACAACGTCAAGATCAAAAAAGGCGCAACCGTGCGCTACTCGATCCTTGACGAAAACGTGACGGTTGGCAAGAACGCATCGGTGGGAGAATACCGCATGACCGCATCCGAGGTTGCCGTCATCGGCGCCGACGTTACGGTTCCCGACGGAGAAAAGATCCCCGCGGGCGCCATGATCTCGGAAATGTAAGGGAGGTATCGTAACATGACTGCAGCAGGATTGATTTTTTCCAATATTCACGACCGTAGCATTCCCGAAATGACGCGCAAGCGCACGATGGCAAGCATCCCCTACGGCTGCCGCTACCGTTTGATCGACTTTGCGCTTTCCAACATGGTCAACTCCAATATTACCAATGTTGGTATCATTACCCATTACAACTACCAATCCCTGATGGATCACGTCGGCAACGGAAAGGATTGGGATCTGGCTCGCCGCTCGGGCGGTATCAAGATCCTGCCCCCCTACGTGGCGGCATATGAAAACACCGCGGCACACAAGCTGTACGAAAACCGCCTGGAGGCACTGATGGGCGCCGTCAACTTTATCAACCGTTGCGGCACCGACTATATCGTGCTTTCGGATTGTGACGTCATTCTCAACATTGATCTTAGCAAGGTTCTGGAGGAGCACGTCGCATCGGGTGCATATATGACCATCGTCACCAAAAAGCTGGAAAAGGGAATCTACCGCTTTGAGCAGCCCGTCAGTGTTTTGAAGGTGGACGAGAGCGGCCGTGTGGTCGATCTGGAGGATCGCTGTCCCGAAAAGGGCAACGTCACCATCAGCACCAACATTATGATCATCAGCCGCACCGATCTGCAAAACGGGGTTGCCGAGGCGATCGCGCGCGGACTCAAGAGCTTCCATAAGGACATCATTGCCAAAAATCTGAAAAAGAAGCTGATCCGTGCCTACGAGTTTGACGGCTGCTATTCGATGATCACCTCGCTTGAGAGCTATTTTGAAAGCTCGATGAAGCTGTTGGAAAAGAAGGTGCGCACCGATCTGTTTATGAACGGCGAGCGCCACATCTATACCAAGATCCGCAACAGTGCGCCTACCAAATACGCCTCCACGGCAAACGTCAAAAACAGTCTTTTGGCGGACGGCTGTGTGATCGAAGGAACGGTAGAAAACTGTATTCTGTTCCGTAACGTCCACATCGGCAAGGGAACCGTCGTCAAAAACTGCATCCTTTTGCAGGATACCTACGTTGGCTCCAATGCTAACCTCAACTGCGTGATCACCGATAAAAACGTGGTGGTCAAGGACGGACGCAATCTTTCGGGACACGAGACCATGCCGTTCTTTATCGGCAAGGGCGAGACCATCTGACAAACAAAAGCCGCGAACGCGGTGCGCAATCGGGCGTGCCGCGTTCGCAAAAGACTTTGTAGGGGACGGTCTCGGTCTCTCCCATGAGCGAGCGTGACCGTTCCCTGCAAGGAACCCAAGCCTGCCCCCTTGATGGGCAGTCCCCCCCTCTCTTGAGGACTTTTAGAGTGAAAAGAAAGGAATAAAATATATGAAAAAGATCTTATTTGCGGGAGCAGAGGCAATGCCCTTTGCGGCAACAGTAGGACTTGGTGACGTTCTCGGTTCTCTCCCCGCGGCACTTGCACAAACGGGCAATGCCGACGTGCGCGTGGTGCTTCCTCTTTACGCCGCCGTATCCGAGGATTGGCGCTAAAAAATGAAGCAGGAGGCGGTCTTTTACGTCAAGCTTGCCTGGCGTGAGCAATACTGCGGCGTATTCAGCCTGCAACACAACGGCGTGACCTACTACTTTATCGACAACGAATATTATTTTAAGCGTCCCTCTCTCTACGGCTTTTTTGACGACGGAGAACGCTACGCCTACTTCTGCATGGCGGTCATGGAAATGATGACGCGTCTGGATTTCTTCCCCGACGTACTGCACGCGCACGATTGGCAGGCGGCACTCACCGTGGTATATCTCAACTGTCTTTACAGACAAAGAAAGGGCTACGGCGACATTCGCACCGTCTTTACCATTCATAACATCGAGTATCAGGGCATTTACGATTTCTCGATTTTGGGCGACGTTTTTGCGCTTGGTGAAAACGAGCACTCACTGATGGAATACGGCGGCTGTATCAACCTGATGAAGGCGGCGATCCAATGCGCCGATCGCGTCAGCACGGTCAGCCCTCGCTACGCCGAGGAGATCCGCACCCCCGCCTATGCACACAGGCTGGATTCCTGCCTCAATGCCAACGCCCACAAGCTTTGCGGCATTCTCAACGGCATTGACTACGATTACTACGATCCCAAAACCGACAAAGCGATCGCCGCAAAATTCTCGGTGCGCAGTATGTCGGGAAAGGAAGCAAACAAAAAAGCACTTCAGGAGGAGGTCGGACTTCCCGTTCGGGGCGACGTTCCGATCCTTGCGGTCATCTCTCGCCTTGCGTCACACAAGGGGCTGGATCTGATAGCAAGCTGTATCTACGACGTGGTTTTAAACCATGACGTCCAGCTTGTCGTGCTTGGCAAGGGTGAGGCACATTACGAGCAGTTCTTTACCGATCTGCAAAACAGCTTCCCCGATAAGGTCCGCGCGCTCATCACCTACGACCGCGACCTTTCCAAGCGCATCTACGCGGCAACCGATATTTTCCTGATGCCGTCCAAGAGCGAGCCGTGCGGACTTTCGCAGATGATCGCGTCGCGCTACGGTGCGATCCCCGTTGTGCGAGAGACGGGCGGACTTTACGACTCGATCAAGCCCTATTGGGAGGAAAAAAAGACGATCCACGGCAACGGATTTACCTTTGCCAACTATTCTGCCGAGGAGCTGAAGGAGCGCACGGTTGCGGCTCTGACGCTTTGGCGTGACGAGGTCAAGCGCAAAAAGCTGGTCACAAAGATCATGAAGACCGATTTTTCATGGACAGCCTCGGCACAAAAATATATGGAGATGTACGACACACTGTAAGACAGAACACATCTTCCAAATTCCATTTTTCAGATAGCAAAACCACGGAGGTACCAACCAATGAATTACAATCCCAACAGCGCAGAGGTCAAGGAACAGATCGAAGGCGTTCTGCAACGCCATTTTGGCTGCACGGCAGCAGAGGCCTCGCGCGATCAGATATACAAGGCGGCGGCAATCACCGTCCGCAATCTTCTCAGCGACAAACGCTCGGAATACAAAAAAAAGGTAAACCGTGCGGGCGCCAAGCGCGTTTATTATATGTGCATGGAATTCCTGCTCGGTCGCTCTCTCAAAACCAACCTGCACAATCTCGGTCTTGCCGAGGCTTACGAAAAAGCACTCGGTCAACTTGGATTTTCGCTTGACGAGCTTTATGAGTGCGAGCCGGATGCAGGACTTGGAAACGGAGGACTTGGCAGACTTGCCGCCTGCTTTGTGGATTCTCTTGCTTCTCTCGATTATCCCGCAACGGGCTTTTCCATTTGCTACGAATACGGTCTTTTCAAGCAGATGATCGTAGACGGTATGCAGGTAGAGCTGCCCGACGTATGGCTCCCCGGCGGCGAGGTTTGGCTGGTTCCGCGTACCGACCGCATCTATAAGGTGCGCTTTGGCGGAAAGATCAAGGAGAATTGGCACGACGGTCACTGCGAGATCCTTTACGAGGACGCAGAGGAGATCGAGGCAGTCCCCTATGACATGATGATCTCGGGCGCCGACAGCACCGCTGTCAGCCAGCTTCGTCTTTGGAAGGCGCGCGACATTCAAAACTTTAACATGGGACTGTTCACGCAGGGGCAGTACACCCGTGCGCTGGAGGAAAGCACCAACGCAGAGATCATCTCCAAGGTGCTGTATCCCTCCGACAATCACACCGAGGGCAAGCTTTTGCGCCTTTCCCAGCAGTATTTTTTGGTTTCGGCATCGGTGCAAAGCATCATCCGCGACCATATGGCGGTTTACGGCACGCTGGAAAATCTGCCCGATAAGGTTGCCATTCACATCAACGATACACACCCCGCGCTCTGCATTCCCGAATTGATGCGCATCCTCATTGACGACTATTTCTTCTCATGGGATCACGCGTGGGATATCGTGACCCGCACAGTCTCCTACACCAACCACACCGTTATGCCCGAGGCACTGGAAACATGGAACGAGGATCTGTTCCGCCTTAAGCTCCCACGCATCTACACCATCGTCAAAGAAATTAACGAGCGTTTTTCACGCGAGGCTTGGGAGGCTTTCCCTGGCAACTGGGGACGCATTTCCAAAATGAGCGTGATTGGCTACGGGCAGGTGCGCATGGCAAATCTTTCGGTCATCGGCTCCCATTCGGTCAACGGCGTGTCCAAGCTGCACTCCAAGATCCTCAAGGATTCCACCTTTAAGGATTTTTACCGCAT
>JAGANE010000012.1 GCA_017624395.1 Clostridia bacterium | reverse complement strand
GTTATACCAAGTGTAATTGATACCGTCGTCGGAAAATCCGTAATAGATCTTTCCCGCAACATATGTTTGTCCGCCAAAGGTTGATGCAAAATTTAAATTGACGATCTCACCGTTGACCGAGTTGCCCTGTCTTTGGATGATTGAGAGAGCGGTGGAGTTTGCTTTGGTGGGAGCAGCAAGTGAGCCGTGAGAAAGGGTTGCGGGATTTTGATAGGTGACGGAGGCGGTATAAGCGGAAAGACGTAGGCTCAGGTTATAGGAGAAAGAGACCTCGCCGCCGTTGGTAACGCGGAATTCGTCAACGAAGGTGTAAATTGCCGATTTGGAAACGTTGAGGCTTAGGTTTTGATAATCCTTGGGCGTGTAATATACGTTACAACCAAATTTTGCCACGCGTGCCGAGTCCGAGCCATTGGCGGATGCCGTATAGCGGGCAAAAAGTCCGCCCGTCATATGCGTGGTGATCAGCACCAGACACAGCGTGAGCAGTCCTATGTAAAACAAGATCGGTTGCTTTTTATTCAATTCTTTCGGCTTCATCAAAAAGCACCTGCCTTTCATACTTTCCTTGTATCGTAGGGCTTTCTCCTTGTTTTTTTATGGAGAAAAAATCGTCCTGCGCAACAGATAAAAATATTCAGAATATATTATACTACAAAGATGAAGAAAAATCAACTCTTTTCACGAAAAAGGTTATTTAATTTTTAGCGTGGAAAAAACATAAAAGATATTCATCCAAAAAATATGCCCTCATAAACTTTTCGTTTGAGCCGCTGTCTTTTTTACATTCCACACAAAAATAAATAATCAAGAAAAAAATCCGATTGAAAAAACTCGTAAAAAAAGTGTAAAAAAAGAAAAGTTTTCATTTACAAAAAAGCTTTGCCGTGGTATAATAAAAGGTGATATGATTTTTTGTTGTCCGAGACGGACGGAACGGAGCCTTTTATGAAGTACAACGTGTGTAATTTGATTGACGCCCTGGTGGAATACGCGATCTCTCGCGAGCTTGCAGATCCGCTTGACCGTGTGTTTTACCGCAACCGCCTGATGGAGGAGCTGCACGTGGACGCCTATACCCCCGACGATGCTGTGATCTCGTTGGAGCTGGAGTCTCTGTTGGGGGCACTCTGCGACTATGCCATAGAGACGGGCGTGATTGCCGATTGCGGTATTACGGGCAGAGATCTTTTTGACACCAAGCTAATGGGCATTCTTACCCCGCGTCCGAGCGAGGTGGTCAAAAAATTCCGTGCGCTGTACGCCGAGTCTCCCAAGCAGGCAACCGACTACTATTACGCGCTCAGCTGCAATTCGGATTATATCCGTACATACCGCGTTAAAAAGGACCTCAAATGGGTTTACGAGGGCAAATACGGTGCGCTGGATATTACCGTCAACCTCTCCAAGCCCGAAAAGGATCCCAAGGCGATCGCCGCGGCAAAATCGCAAAAGCAGACGGGATACCCCAAGTGTGCCATCTGCCGCGAGAACGAGGGCTTTTCGGGCAGCATGACGCAGGCGGCACGTCAATCCCACCGCCTGATCCCCATGACCATGGCAGGGCAGGATTGGTTTTTGCAGTATTCCCCTTACGTGTATTACAACGAGCATTGCATCGCACTCTCTGTATCGCACACACCGATGAAGATCGACCGCGCGGCGTTTGTCAAGCTGCTTGATTTTGTTACCATCTTTCCGCATTACTTTCTCGGCTCCAATGCCGATCTTCCCATCGTCGGCGGATCGATCCTGACGCACGACCATATGCAGGGCGGTCGCTACACCTTTGCCATGGAGCGTGCCGAAATTGAAAAAGAGCTGCATTTTAAGGGCTTTGACGGCGTGCATGCAGGCATTGTGCGTTGGCCTCTTTCGGTGATCCGTCTGCGTTCTGCCAACAAGGAGGAGCTGGTGGAGCTTGCCGATCGCATTCTTGGTGCGTGGCGCGCGTATTCCGATCCCGAAGCCTTTATTTTCTCCGAGACCGGCGGTGTTCCGCACAACACGATCACGCCCATTGCGCGCCGTCGCGGTGAGGATTACGAGCTGGATCTCGTTTTGCGCAACAACAAGACCACCGACGAGCATCCCTTGGGGGTATTCCATCCCCATGCGGACAAGCACAACATCAAAAAGGAAAATATCGGCTTGATCGAGGTCATGGGACTTGCCGTGCTGCCGTCCCGTCTGAAGGTGGAGATTGAGGCACTTTCCCGCGCGCTGGTGGCAGGGGAGGAGCTTTCCTCCAACGAGATGCTGAGCAAGCACGCCGCATGGGTGGCGTCCTTTGCCCACCGCTACGAGATCACCGCCGAGAACGTTACCGACATTCTCAAGCGCGAGATCGGCAGAACCTTTGAGGCGGTTTTGGAGGATGCGGGCGTTTACAAGTGTACCGACGAGGGCAGAGCGGCATTCCTGCGCTTTGTCAACTCTATTTGACGGATATGAAAAAGCAAGAAAAAAGAGCAAACGGACTGTTGATTGCACTGCTGTCGGTTGGAATTCTGATCGCCGTGCTGCTTGCCGTAATTCTTGTCACGGGAGATGGCATTTGGATCATTGAGGGGCTCAACGGGCATGACGGTGCCGACGGAGTCGACGGATCCAACGGAAAAGACGGTTTGGATGGGCAGAACGGAAAAGACGGACAAAACGGAAAAAGCGCCTACGAGCTTGCTGTGGCGGATGGCTTTGAGGGATCGTTGCACGAATGGCTCCTCTCGCTTGCCGTGCGCGGTGGGGACGGAAAGGACGGCGCAGGCGTGAGCGGTGTGTATGTCAATTCGTTGGGAGAGCTGATCGTCACGCTGTCCAACGGGAGCATTCTCAATGCGGGCGTGATCGCGAGTGACGGAAGTGTTTCGGGCAAGACCGATGCCGAGGGCTTTTACGAGGTCTTTGAAACTGTGGAGATGAACGATACCGAGCCGGGGTTGAAGCTGCGTGCCAAGCCCGAGATCTCCACCGATTCCGAGGTTCTGTTTACCATCACTCCCGGCACCGAGCTGTTGCGCGTGGGCGATCAGCGCACCGAAAACGGCTTTAGCCGCTTTGTTTATCAGGGAAAGATCTGCTATGCAAGATCCCGATATTTTGATTTGAAGTATGCCTATACGGGCGAGGTTCCCGTGCTGCATCTGCCGTCGCACATTGTGCTTGCCGTGGGCGTGCAATCCTGGTTTTATACCGACCAGATCCTGCCCGACCGCACCGAGGATATTTCGGTCACCTACCGCTATTCGGGCAAGGGAAGCTACGTGTTTGACGGAGACGATGCCTTTGCCGTGACTCCCGCATGGAGGCGCGATGCAGCCGTCACGCCGCACGCCGCCGAGGAGGAAACCCTGACCGTGACCGTCAAAAAGCGTGCCGACGGAGACGTGAGAACGCTTGGAGAGTACGCAGTACGCGTAACGGTGGTGGAGGAGCAGAGATCGCTTTCTGCAACGGGAATTTTGATCGGAGACAGCCGTATTTCGGACAACACCATCCTTTCCAATCTGCGTTCTACCATGCCCTCACTTCAATTATTGGGCACGCGCCAAACCCTAAATTCGGGGATCATGCACGAGGGACGTTCCTCGTGGAGTACCGCAGAGTTTTTAAACAGCGAATACAAATACGTCACCGAGACACAGCGCGTGGAAAATGCCTTTTACAATCCCGACAAGGGCTGCTTTGATTTTTCCTACTACATGGGCAAATATCACGCAAACGCCGCGTTGGATTTTGTGGCGATCAATCTTGGTGCCAACGATAATTTCTCACGCGAATCGGTACAAAATCTTGCCGCAATGGTGCAATCGATCCAAGCCTACGCAAGTGAGCAGGGCATTACGATCGAGATCCTGATCTTTACCGAGTATCTCTCGCCTGCAAGCGGATATTATCTCTCGCAAAGCTATCACACCGATCTTTCCGCCAAGCGGGCAAAGCAGTTCAACTACTTTACTTATCTCACCGAGGAATTTGACGGGCGCGAGGACGAGGGGATCCACCTGCTTCCCAATTACGTCTGCATCAATTCCTGGAGTGATTGGAAGCGCGAGACTGTGGACACCGAAAGCGGAGAAGCCGAGCGCATCACCGACGTTGTACATCTCGGAACGGCAGGCTACAAAAAGGAAGCCGCCATGCTGCGCGCATATTTTTATTGGCTATTTGGCGCACAGTCGGCATGATGGGTGTGACCAAAGCTTTTATCATTCTTACGAAAATTTTAGACCAAGGTGCGCGATTTGTCAATTTGGTGAAACCTGTTTATCCCGCTTTTTCTTTTGACGAAAAAGGCGCAAAAGAAAAAGCTTGACCAAAACTTTTAGAAAAATAAAAACATCCCACAACCGAAACAAAACGGAAAGGAATTTTTAGACGATGAAAAAAAATCTCAAGGGCTTTGTCGAGCAATTTGAGGGCGGCGAAGCAACGACCTTTATCGATATGAATCAATACGACATGATCGAGAGCAGCGGTATGACGCCCGATCTGGTGCATAAAAAAAGTGCGCACATGACCGCGGCATGGCGTTTTTCACAAAAAAGCCGTGTTTGTATCCCCGTGGGTGGGAGCGATCTTTCGGGCTACCGCTTTCTCACCTTTTCGGTCTTTGCCGTTGGCGGTGTGGGCGGATCGTTCTGCCTGATGATGGATTCCGACAACGGTGGCGAGGGGAAGAACGGATACGCGCAAACGTTCCCCATCACACGTGACGGTTGGAACGATTACCGCGTGGAATTGCCTTTTATGCGCGCGGTCGGAGAGCCCTCGGGCTGGGACCGCGTGGGCAGTGTTTGCTTTGATTGCGTGGTAGGCGGACAGGCAAACCGCGAGGACACGGTGCTGTATCTGGACAATCTGTTTGTTTGGGAGCAGACAGCGCCCCCGCTTTACGCGACGATGCCCGAATTAAAAGGCGCGGCGGTGTTTTCCAAGAGCGGTAGCTTTGCAATCGTTGACCGCAAAAGGATCGCCAATTCGATCGACGGTGAGGATGCGCGTCCCTTTGAGCGCGACGGCATTCTTTGGATCCCCATGGCACCCGTTGCCGCAGGCATTGCACGTTCTGCCGTGGTGGATAACCGCGCCTTTACGCTCTCCTTTACCTATCGCAGAAAAAAATATCTGTTTTCGGGGGATTCCGACCGCATGAAGGTGGGAGACGCGGAGGAGCCGATCGGATTTTATCCCGCCGTGCGTGGCGGAAATCTGTTTTTCCCCGTGGAGTTTGTCAAAGCGTTTTTCCATTGGCGTCAGTGCTTTATAGATCCCGCTATGGGGCTGGTGGTGCTTTCCAACCGCCGTAGCGTTTTTGAAACGGCAAGAGACGAGAGTGTGATCGGGCAATTGGTTGCCGATACTACCTTCCTGCGTCCCACAGCCACAAGGATCCTTGAAGATCTGCACCGTCGTTTCCCCAATCCATTGCGCGGCAGACTCTTTGCCTCGTTTGATGAATTGATGCAGCTGCGTCGTCTTGCCAAGACCGATGCGCAGCTCAAGGGCTATTTGGATGCACTCAAAAAGGACTATGGCATCGGCAGTGAGGCATTTGCGGTGCCCGGTACCTTTGAGAGTGCCGACGTCCGTGTGCTTTCCGATGCATCTCAAAAAATGATCGCCTTTTCCACCCTCTATCGCCTAACGGGCGACAAGAGTTATTCCGAAAGAGCCGCCGCCGAGTGTGAAGCCTTGGCAAACGCTACTTGGACAGTATCGGTCGCAGAGCTTGCCGAGGTCGCTCTTGCCATGTCCCTGACCTACGATTGGTGTCACCACGTGTGGAGCGAGGGCAGAAAGGCGTTGGTTGAGCGGACACTGCTGCGCGGTGTGATGCGCCCCGGTGTGGAGGCGTATGACGGAAAACGCCGTATGTGGCGAGAGGGAAGTGCCAATGCCGCCGCGATCAATGCAGGGATGCTTGCCGCTGCTCTTGCACTGGCGGACGTTTATCCGCAAACCTCGTATAAGCTTTTGGAGCGCATCCTTTCCAACGTTGAGCCATGCTTTGCGGCTTACGCGCCCGACGGCGGATATGCCGAGGGAGCTTCAGCTTGGGAAAAGAGCAATCGTGCGTTGGCACTGCTGGTTGCCATGCTGCAAAAGGCGTGCGGCAGTGACTACGGGCTTTCTTCCTATCCCGGCTTTGCCAACACCGCGTATTTTGCCATTTACGCCGAGACCAAAAACGGTGCGTGGAACTATCACCATGCCACGGCAACCTCGTTGGATACCTCTCTTGCCTTCTTCTTTGCAAGGCTGACGGGCGATCCCGTTCCCGCGTGGATGCGCCGTCAGGCGATTCTTTCCGGCAAAAAGAGGGTAGATCCCTTTGATCTCCTATTCTTTACTCCTGTTGACGATGCCATGGCACCGCACCTGCCCCTGGATGCCGTTTACCGCAGGGCAGGACTTGCCATGATGCGTGCGGGCTGGAACGACGACTCCGCGTTTGTCGGTTTGCACGGCGGAAAAAATAACGAGCTGGGCGGCGAGCTGGATGCGGGAAGCGTGCTTCTTGAAATGGGCGGCGAGCGCTTTTTCGTGGAGCTTGGCGGGGACGAATCGTTGCCTCTGCTGCTGCGTAAGCGTGCGGAGGGACAAAATACCCTGACGGTTGAGCCTGCCGCCGAGCCTGCTCCCGATCAAAATCCCGATGCCTTTGCAAAATTGACCGAAATGAGGTCCTCTCCCGCACGTGCCTATGCGGTTTTGGAGATGACAAGCATCAGCGATCTGATCCTGCGTGCCAAGAGAGGTGCGATGCTGACCGAGGGCCGCAGTGTTGCGGTCATTCAGGACGAGATCACGCTCTCGCGTGAGGCGGAGGTGGTCTGGACGGTTTGGACCCGTGCCTCTGTTTCACTCAACAAGAGTGCAAGAAGCGCCAAGCTGACGCAAAACGGCAAGACGCTGGTTTGCAAGCTTTGCGGCATTGCTTCTCCTGCACGCTTTGCAGTCAGGACGCTGGAGGGAACCGATCTTTCCTGCCTGACGGTGCGTGTGACGGGCAAGGAAAAGCTGCGCATGTCTGTGGTCTGCCGCCTTTTGGGCGAGGGAGAATCGGCATCGCAAAAGGTCTACGACGTCATTCCCATGAGCCGTTGGAGCGAGACCGAGGCATAAGCTTGATCAAAAAATCAATAAAAAACGCATAAAAAAAGCGCCACTGCAAATACTGTTTGCGTGGCGTTTTTTTGCGCCGTTTTATCAAAGGATTTACAAAAAAAGGGGGTGAAACAATGACCGAAACAATGCAAAATCAAAAGACCGCCGACGTATTGCAGGCGGTTTACAAAAACGTCAAAATGGCAAGTGATTCCATTTTGAATATCATGCCAAAGGTCAAGGATGAGCAACTGAAAAGCGACCTGACCGTGCTGCTCAGTGCGTTTGATGCCTTTGCCTCGCGTACCGCAAAGGAGCTTGCCAAGGAGGGGGTGACCCCTGAGGAGGAGGGCTTTATGAGCAAGACCAGGGCAAAATGGGGAACGATGATGAACACCATGCGTGACTCAACCTCCTCGCACCTTGCCGAAATGATGGTGGAGGGTGCAACCATGGGGGTCAACGATCTGCTCCGCGTTCTGCGGGAAGCCGAAAACTCCAAGGCGTCGGAGGCTTCCATGCGCTTGGCACGTGACGTATGTGCGTTTGAGGAAAAGATTGTAGAGGATATGCGTGCATATCTTCGTTAAAGCGTTTTACAAGAAAGGAATCATTAATCATGGCACAAATTACCGCAAAAGAGCTGTCAGCCATCTCGGATCTTTTATCCGCCGAGGAAAATCTGATCGCAAAATACAAATGCTACGCCGCTGAGGCGACTGACAGCGTTTTAAAAACACAGTACGAGCAGATCGCACAGCGTCATCAGCGTCATTTTGACGAGATGTACGCCAACCTGAAGTGAGGGGGAAAACAAAAATGGAACAGTACCAATGTAAAATGAACGAGCAGGAAAAGCTGACCGATCTGCTTTCCACACAAAAATATCTGACCTCCATGTACAACGCCTATTGCTGTGAAGCCGCAACCCCCTCGGTCAAAAGCAGTCTGCTTTCGATCTTGCAGGACGAGCACCGTATTCAGGAGGAGATCTTCCACGAGATGAATACGCGCGGCTACTATCCTCTTGAAAAGGCAGAGGAAACCAAGCTTAACGCCACAAAGCAAAAGTTTGTTCAAAAGGCAACGGTTTGAAACAAAAAAGCCTCTCCTGTGTAAGCAAGGTCATTTAGTTAAGAAGGCTGGTCTCTCCCTCAGTCACCTGCGCTGACACAATGGCGGGCGACCAATGGTCGCCCCTACATTTTAGGGTTGATTTGTAGGGGAGACCATTGGTCTCCCGCACTCCCTACGGGAGAGGGCAAAAGGGCAGTGAAGCACTTTGCCGCCCGCAAAGCGTGATGTTTTGCTTCGCAAAGTGATGTTCGCGCAAGCGCGAATGATATTTGCCGCAAGCGGCAAGTGAAAAGTATCTTTGCCTTCATCAAAGATACTTTTACGGGAGAGCAGGCAGGGTTAGTGGTCCCTGACTGCTTCCGTCAGTACCTATCGTCTGTCGATAAACTTTATCTAACCATAATAAAAAATGCGGTGAAAGTTCTTGAGAGGGGAAAACGTGCAAGCACGTTAGGGGAAACTTTTCCAAAAGTTTCCCCAAAAAACCGCAGCCCACGAAAACCGCGCCCCGGCGTCCTTTTTTGGAGAGAACAGAAAATTTTGCAACTTTTTTTGAGAATCCGACAAAAAATTTCGTTGCCCCCTTGACAAGAGGAGGGTTGTGTGGTATAATATCGTTAATCAAAAGGAAGTCTTTAAGCCGATACAGAGAGATCGGGAAGATTTTACATAGTGAGACCTGTACCCATGTGGG
>JAGANE010000106.1 GCA_017624395.1 Clostridia bacterium | reverse complement strand
GGGTCTTGACTTTAAGTATCTGCACGAAACGCGCGGTGTTGATTTGCAGGTAGCAGGCTCCGACCAATGGGGCAACATCACCACGGGTATTGAGCTCATCCGCAAGACCACCGGTGACGAAGTATTCGCTATGACTATGCCTCTTGTAACCGACTCTCACGGCAACAAGTTCGGTAAGAGCGAGGGCAACGCTGTTTGGCTTGACAAGAACAAGACCAGCTCCTATCAGCTCTACCAATTCCTGCTCAACTCCGAGGATAGCATGGTCATCGAGTACCTCAAGCGCCTGACCTTCCTCTCCCGTGAGGAGATCGAGGCGATCGAGGCAGAGCATAACGCCGCACCCGAAAAGCGTCTGGCGCAAAAGAAGCTTGCCGAGGAGATTCTGCGCGATCTGCACGGCGAGGGCGCGTACGAGTCTGCGGTTAAGATCAGCGAGCAGCTCTTTGCGGGCAACGTCAAGGAGATCCCCGTCAACGATCTTTTGGCAGGGCTGAAGGACGTTCCGCACTTTGAGACCAAGGGCGGCGCGATCATGGACGTTTTGGTAGGCGCGGGCATCTGCTCCTCCAAGCGTGAGGCGCGCGAGTTTATCTCCAACGGCTCTCTGACCGTCAACGGCGAGCAGCTCAAGTCCACCGAGCTTGAGGTCAATGCCGATACCTGCATGGCGGGCAAATATCTTGTTGTACGCCGCGGTAAAAAGAAATACTATCTCGGTGAATTGGTGTAAGCGATGCTTCGCCTGATCGTTTCGGATTTTGACGGAACGCTGTTACCGTACGAAAGCACCGAGGTGTCGGCGGAAACGCTGGCAGGCCTTTCTGCCTGTCTTGAAAAGGGGATCGCGGTCGCGGTCTCGTCGGGCAGGACGGTAGGGGAGCTGACGTCACTCCTTCCCACGCTTGCCGATAGGATCTGGCTGATCGGCTGTGACGGCGCGCATTACGTCAAGGGGGATCGGGAATATTACGGAAAGCCGATTGCCCATGAGGATCTTCTGCTCTTTCAAAAGCAGGCAGGGGAGGGATTTTCCTTCGTTTTGCACGGCACGCATCGGAATTTTTCGGTAGGAAGGCTTCCGCGTGCGGCAGAGCATTTTCATGCGTCTCCCATCTCGCGCATCGACGAGGCAGGGGAGCGGATCTACAAGATCACCTCTTACGGAAAAAAGCTTCGTCTGCCACCCTATTGCGGCTTGCGGATGCATTGGGACGGCGGCGAGGATGCCACCGCACAATACGTTCATCGCTTTGCCGACAAGGGAACGGCACTTTCGGATCTGCAAACACGCCTGATGCTGACCAAGTTTGATACCGCCTGCATCGGGGATAGCGGCAATGATATTGCCATGATGCACAACGCAAAGTATGCCGTTTGCATCGGGCATCGCTCCGAGGCTTTGCACGCCGTGTGCAATCTACACTATACGCGTGTGGAGGATGCGATTGGGGATTTGATCCGACAAAATTCATAGGATATTTTACGGGAAGGGGCTGCAAAGGCTCCTTCCTGCTTGTGTGCTTTAAATGTTAAAAGAATGTTAATAATTTGGAATTGCATAGACAAACGCCTGCGGGTGTGTTATAATATATGCTATGAGAGTAGGATTTTGTCCTTTTTTGTAATTTCCAAGGAGGAATCATGGCACAGTTTTTTGATTTGCATAGCCACATGCTTTGCGGAGTGGATGACGGTGCAAGGACCCCTGAGGATATGTTTGCGATGCTGGAAGCGGCATATGAGGACGGAGTCCGCGCCATTTGTCTGACGCCGCATTATTCGCCATATCTTTTCGGAGATACTACGCAATCCTCGCAGAGATCCTTTGAGATCCTGAAGAAATACGTAGCCGAAAAGCATTCGGATATGCGGATTTTTCTTGGACATGAGCTTGGGTACCATCACGGCTGCCTGCAGGCACTCAACGACGGCGTTTGTCGCACGTTGGCGGGGACGCGGTACGTTTTGATGGATTTTCCCGAGTCGGTTGACTTCTTTGAATTGCGCGCGGCGGTCGATCAGCTGCAGCGTGCGGGATACTTTTTGATCCTGGCGCATACCGAGCGGTACAGATGCCTTTTCAAGGAGCTTCGTTGGATCGAGGAATTTGTTGACGGTGGCGGTGTCGTACAGCTCAATGCGTCGTCTGTGACGGGAGCGTGGGGAAAGGGCTGCGAAAAGCAGTGGAAAAAGCTGATCAAAAAGAGATTGGCGCACATCATTTCCACCGATGCGCACAATATGACCTCGCGTCCGCCGCAAATGTCGGTCTGCATGCCCTTTTTGCAAAAGCATTGCAGCGCGGGAGAGATTCGCGCACTGACGTGGGACAATGCCTGCCGCGTGATCCGCGACGAGCTGATCTGACATGGATTAAAGCTCTGCCCTCTTTGGCGGAGTGGGAAAGGAAAGGATTTACTTATGGAAGAAGAAAGCAAGCAAGTTGAAATCAGCCTGTCCGACCTATGGTCGATCTTTAAGCGTTGCTGGTGGATCATGCTGATCGTTGCCGTTGCTGTTACCATTTTGGTTTATACGGTGTTGAATGCGACACATGAGGACGAATATACCGCAACGGTTACCATTTGGGCAATGCGTATGCCCGATTCGGGAGGAAGTCAAAGCAGCGTTTCTACGCAGGACGTTTCGATCGCAACCTACCTGATCAACGACTACAAGCTGCTGATCAAGAGTGATGCGATCATGGAGCAGGTCATCAATCAGCAAAATCTGCCTCTGACCACCGACGAGCTTTCACGCTACGTTTCCGTGACCAACGAGACCAGCACGCGTGTCATGTATCTTTCGGTGACCACCAAGTCCGCAAAATCCGCTAAGGCGATTGCCGACTGCTGGGGCAACGTGTTCTGCAATCACATCAACGAGACCATGGGCGGGGAACCGATGGTGGAGCTTTGGGCACTTTCCCGTGAGCCTGACAGACCCTCCAATCCCATCTCTATGATGACGGTGCTTTTGGTTGCCTTTGTTGCCGCGGTTCTCGTTTACGGTATCTACTTTATCCGATTCGTTCTGGACGATAAGGTCAACGCTCCCGAGGATGTAGAAAAGTATCTGGCACTCAACGTGCTTGGATCGATCCCCGACAAGAACAGCCTGCGCCGCAGAAGATCCAAGGATGCATATTATTACAGCTATGGCTCCAACTATGATGGCGGAAACAAGAAGGAAGGGTGATAGCGATGAAGAAAATTGAACTGATACTTGAAGAGCAGCAAAACTATTTTATGCGCGAGGCGTTTAACACCCTGCGCACCAATATCCTGTTTTCGGGAAAGGACGTCAAAACCATCGTGGTAACCAGCTGTATGGCACACGAGGGTAAGACCACCGTCTCCTTTGAGACCGCGCGCAATCTTGCGGAAAGCGGAAAGCGTGTGCTTCTTCTGGACGCCGACCTGCGTAAATCGGTGATGGTGACAAGATATACCAAGGACCGTGGCATTGCGGGACTTTCGCAGGTGCTTTCGGGACAGGTCAGCATTGACGACGCCATCTGCAAAACGCAGATCGAGGGCTTGGACATCGTTTTTGCGGGTCCCTATCCGCCCAACCCCACCGAGCTTGTCGGAAGCCCCGCCTTTAAGGAGCTTTTGGATGCCAAGCGCAATGCATACGATTATATCCTTGTGGACGCGACTCCTCTCGGTCTTGTTATTGACGCGGCAGTGATGGCAAGCGTTTGCGACGGCGCAATCCTCGTTATCAATGCGGGAACCATCAAGTACCGCTTTGCACAAAGCGTAAAGGCACAGCTGCAAAAGAGTGGTTGTAAGATCCTTGGCGTGGTGCTGAACCAGGTCAACCGTAAGGGATCTTCAAGCAGTAAAAGCTCTTACTATATGCAGTACGACTCCAAGTACGGCAGCTACTACGGCTACGAGGGACAGTCGGACGGAAAAAAGACGACGGCAGGTACTGCACATCGCTCCTCCACGTCTAAAACTACAAAATAAAATTTTTGGAACGCTGTTCAATGACGGCGTTCCTTTTTTTTGCAACGGTTTTGGTCAAGCTTTTTTAAAAGCTTGCGCAGTGGAGGCTGCGAAAGCCTCCCCGCTCTCCGCAGAGAGCGAAATCCTTCTTACGGCGTTCTCTTTTGATAGC
>JAGANE010000105.1 GCA_017624395.1 Clostridia bacterium | reverse complement strand
TACCACTGGATTTTGAGTCCAGCACGTCTGCCAATTCCATCACACCGGCGTGCAACGGTGATATTATAGCACAAACGAACTCAAAAATCAAGTGTTTTTTGAAAAAAATATTTTTTCTTTTCCTATCTTCTCTTTTTCTTTGGATTTTGGGGGCTTGGAGACGTCTGACGCTTAAAGTCCGAGGGCATCATAGGTCAGGTCTCTCAAGACGGGATGCACCGTGTGATAGATGTATTGGAAGCCGCGAATATGCGTTCCAAAGTAAATGGCAAGACGGTTTTTGGTGTCTACCATTGCGTAAGAGCCCGTAGCGCCGTCCCAACCGAATTCTCCGATGGGGGAACGCGCGCGAGAGACGAGCGGATTGACGTGAACTCTGCCGCAAAGTCCCCAGCCGTAACCAAAGTTGCGCGTTGCTCCAAATTGCGGTCTGGCAGAGTCGGGAAGGCGATTGACGGTCATCATCTCTACGGTTTCGGGGTTGAGCAGACGGTAGCCGTTGGGTGCGGTTCCGCCGCAGGCAAGTGCGGTCATCAGCTCGATCTGATCGTCCACACAGCTGTACTGTCCCGCACCGCCGCTGTCATAATCGTCCGAGAGAATATAATCGTGGCGAATTTCAAGCGGCTTGGCAGTCATCAGTTGGCTTTCGGTTTTGTAGTGCTCCCAAAGACGCGGACGAAGGGCATCGGGCAGATGGTAGCCCGTGTTGGTCATGCCAAGCGGATCAAAGATATATTTTTGTACGTAATCGGAAAAACGCATTCCGCTGACCACCTCTACCACCGCGGCAAGCACGTCGTGGCAAAGGCTGTACTGATAGCGCGTGCCGGGCTCAAATTCCAAGGGCATCTCGGCAAAGGCGTTGACAAACCGCAGAGTGGAGGGATCGGAGGAATTTTGTACGCGCATGATGGGAGGCGTTTTCAGCGTATAGTTGAGTCCACCCGTCATGGTAAACAGATGCAGGATCGTCATAACGTTTTTGGCGGGAACAAAGCCTTGGGTAGGATCCTTGACGGTGAGGTGCGCATAGGCAGGCAGATATTTGGAAACGGGATCGTCAAGAGAGAGCTTTCCCTCCTCCACAAGGCGCATGGCAGCAACGCACGCCGTGATCTTGGAAATGGAAAAAACAAAGTACAAGTCGTCGTTGCGGATCGGTCTTTTGGTTTTCGCCTCGGCGTATCCCGCGCTGTGACGGAATACCGTTTTGCCGTCAAGTGTGACGGCGGTATCGCTGACAGGAATCCCGCAGGCGGGCAGTGTATCGAGATAATTTTGGAGCTGTTCAAAGTTCATTTTCAAATTCCTCCGATTTTGTGGATTTTTACCTTTTATATATATTATATCATGGTCTGTTGCCGTTGTCAACAAAAAAACTTTTTTTAAAAAGAGAGAAAAAAATAAAAAAAATAAGTTTTTTTATGGAAAATGCGAAAAAGGTATTGACAAAGGAAGAAAAATATGCTAAAATAGTAAACTGCATTATAATCGCTCGTACTGCGTATTCCTTGACAAAAAGCGACAATTTGTACATTGGCAATTTGCACAAAAAAGCTTTGCGGCACAAGGTAAAGCACGCAGCGGCAAAAACAGAAAATCCGGAGCGCTACTACCAAATTTTTGAATGGAGTGATTGATTTAATGATCCACGTAAAAGATCAGAAGCTTGGTCAAAACACAAGAAATAGTTTCTCCAGATCCCAATTTGACTATCCTCTGCCCAGCTTGGTCGAGATTCAGACCAAGTCCTACGAATGGTTTAAAGAGGAAGGTCTGATGGAGGTTCTGCGTGACGCCTCTCCGATCACCGACTATTCGGGGAATCTCGTCATTGAGTTTATTTCCTATACCCTTGACGACAAGCACCCCAAATATCCCGTAGAGGAATGTAAGGAAAGAGACGTCAACTACGCCGCACCCCTGAAGGTCAACGTCCGTTTGACCAACAAGCAAACGGGTGAGGTCAAGCAGGCGGATATCTTTATGGGAGATTTCCCTTTGATGACCGAGACGGGTACCTTTGTTATCAACGGTGCGGAGCGCGTGATCGTTTCGCAGATCATTCGTTCTCCCGGTATGTACTACGCATCCGAGATCGACAAGGCAGGTAAAAAGACCTACGCAACCACGGTCATTCCTTACCGTGGAGCATGGCTGGAATATGAGATCGACGCAATGGGCGTCATGTACGTCCGCATCGACAAAAACCGTAAGCTCCCTTTGACGATGTTCATTCGCGCACTTGGCGTAGAGAGCCGCGAGGATATTTACGCAATGTTTGGCGAGGACGAGCATCTGACGCTGACGCTGGAGCGCGACGAGTCCGAGCAGCTTGCCGAGATCAACCGTTCTACCGTGGGCGTGGAATCCTTGAAGGAAATTTACAAAAAGCTTCGTCCGGGCGAGCCCCCCATTGAGGAGGCGGCACGTACTCTGATCAATAACTACTTCTTTGATCCCAAGAGATACGACATTCAGCCCGTATGACGCTTTAAATATGATAAAAAGATGGCGATCCATCTGCGTATTGCCAACCACCGCGCCGCAGAGGCAGTGGTCAGCCCCCTGACGGGCGAGATGCTTCTTGAGGCGGGGGAGGTCATTACCCCCGAAAAGGCACTTGAGATCGAGCATGCCTGCGTCAACGAGGTCAAGATCTCTTTGGACAACGGCGACGTGATCAAGGTCATGGGCAACAATACCGTAGAGCCCGAGTATATCGTGGGTTGCGATCTGAAGGATTGCGGCGTGCGTGAAAAGGCGCGCATCCCTGTGCTTCTTGAAATCGCAGAGGCTTGCGGCGGTGACATTGACGCCATCAAGGAAATGGCAAAGGATAGAATTGCCGACCTTTGCCCAAGCATATTACCGTTGATGATATTTTTGCTTCCATCAACTATCTGTTGAACCTGACGCATGACGTCGGTTGCGTGGACGATATCGACCACTTGGGCAACCGCCGCATCCGCTCGGTGGGTGAACAGCTCCAAAATCAGCTCCGTATCGGCTTTACCCGTATGGATAAGATCATCAAGGAGCGCATGACCACGCAGGACAACGAAAAGCTGACCGTGCAGGCACTGATCAACATTCGCCCCGTGACCACCGCGATCCGCGAGTTCTTCGGCTCCAGCCAGCTTTCTCAGTTCATGGATCAGAACTACCCGCTCGCAGAGCTGACGCATAAGCGCCGTCTCTCGGCACTCGGTCCCGGAGGACTTTCGCGTGACCGTGCATCCTTTGACGTCCGTGACGTACACTATACGTAATACGGCCGTATGTGTCCGATCGAGACGCCCGAAGGTCCTAACATCGGTCTGATCTCTTATCTTACCACCTATGCCCGTATCTCCGAATACGGCTTTAT
>JAGANE010000104.1 GCA_017624395.1 Clostridia bacterium | reverse complement strand
TGCTCTTCCGATCTCCTCGTCATCCTCGTCCTCGTCAACGGGAAGCTCTACCTGTGCAAAGGTGGCAACGCTATCCTTCTTTTTGCCCTCCTCCGCAGCTTCGTTCTTTTCTGCCTCACGACGTCCTCGGATCTCGTATTCCAACAGATCCACCAACTTTTCCAGCACAGCATCGTTGTTAGATGGTGTTCCCGTGGTCGGTGCGGGGTTGGGCGTTTCGGTGTAGACCTCCTTTACGGTCTCGGTAACGATCTTCTCCACAACCTTATAGGGCTGCGAGCCATCGGCAAAGGTCGGCTCCTCGCGCACCTCACGCACGGTGGTGGTCGTCACACCTGCTTCTGCGGGCAGCAATACCGTTTCGGGGGCAGCTTCACAATCCTCAGCCTCACCGTCTTCTTCCGTGATCGGTTCCTCGTCAAAGGCAGAAAGCGGCTCGTCCTCGGTGTTGACAATTTCCTCCGCTTCGGTATATGCCTCCTGACGCTGCTCCTCGTCTATTTCGGGGGAAAGATATTCTTCCGCCTCATGACTCTCGGCAGATGCTTGTCGGTCTTGCGCAGCATCCTGCTTGCGTGCCTCTGCCTCGTGATACCAATCCGATGCCGCAAAATCATATCCGCGCAAGCGGAAGATCACCAAAAGCACCACAAACACGACCGCCGCCAAGGCTGCCAAGGCAGCAAGCACGGTCAGTGCGATGTAAGATGCCTGCGGAATAGCGCCAAACAGAAGAAACGCTCCCGCCGCATAATTGCGATAGGTGCCGCTATCCGTGTCGTCGTGACGCTCATAACGGGCTTTGCGTGCGCGTAGCATCTTACTGATCAAAATGCAGATGCCTGCCACCTCGGCGCCCAAAATGCACGCCAATATGGCAATTGCCGCCAAAAATCCCGTGTTGGTCAAGCCCGCTCCGAGCATCGAAGCCGTAAGTAATGAAAATTGCAAGGTTTTGCCCTCCGTTCCACCGCATTTTCTTGCTGTTTTCCCATAAAAAAGTACTTTTTGCAAAAAAATTCGGTTATATAGTAATATTGTACCACATCTTGCGCATATAATCAATAAGATTGAAGAAAAAAATTTGATTTTTTTGCGACATTTTTACGGAAAATACCGCAAAATGCAAGGAAATTCGGATTTTTTGAGCAGGATCGGCAAACGTTTTATGGGGAGCGGGACTTTTTTGAAAAAGTCCCGCTCCCCACACGCATTCTATCAACAACTCTGAAGGAGAGATTCTTCAATTTTTAATATTTTACCGTTCTTTCCTTTGATTTAAAAATCCTTTCCCCATCCAAGGGTGCGTTCTACGGCACGGTGCCACCCCGCAAGCAAACGGGTACGCTCGTCCTCGGACATCTCTGCCTCAAATCGGCGGTCGATTCGCCACTCGCGACGCAATTCGTCCACGTCGGAGTAAACACCCACACCAAGACCTGCAAGCGTTGCAGCTCCCCAAGCGGTCGTCTCCACGCAAGCAGGACGGATCAGGCTTTTGCCCAGCACGTCTGCCTGAAATTGCAAAAGGAAGTTGTTTGCCGAGGCTCCGCCGTCCACACGCAGTGCAGAGATCGGCGTTCCTGCCTCGGTCTGCATTGCCGCAAGAACGTCTGCCGTTTGATATGCCATGCTTTCCAATGCCGCACGGACGATATGATATTTGTTTGTGGCACGCGTCAATCCCTGAAGTGTACCGCGTGCGTAGGCATCCCAATAGGGCGCACCAAGCCCCACAAAGGCAGGAACAAGATAAACGCCCGCGCTATCCGTGACCTTGCTTGCCATACGCTCACTGTCTGCGGCATTTTTGATCAAGCCCAGCCCATCACGCAACCATTGGATCACCGCTCCGCAAACAAATACCGAGCCCTCGGTAACGTAGCTGACACGGTCACCGATCTGCCACCCTACCGTAGTCAAAAGTCCCTGCTTGGAAAGGATTGGACGCCCCCCCGTATTCATCAGCAAAAAACCGCCGGTTCCGTAGGTGTTTTTTACGTCTCCCGCATCAAAGCAGCACTGTCCGAACAAAGCAGCCTGCTGGTCGCCCGCCACACCCGCGATCGGAATTTCTCCGCCAAACAAACGCGCATCGGTATATCCAAACAGCCCTGCCGACGGCAAAACACGCGGCATCATCGCACTCGGAATATCAAAAAGGCGCAAAAGCTCCTCATCCCACTGCATGGTATGAATATTGAACAGCATGGTTCGCGCAGCGTTGGAGGGATCGGTGGCATGAACCTTGCCGCCCGTCAAGCGATAGATCAACCACGTATCAATGGTTCCAAACAGCAATTCCCCTCTTTCGGCACGAGCACGTGCGCCCTCGACGTGATCAAGGATCCAGCGAAGCTTGGTTGCCGAGAAATAAGGATCCAACAAAAGCCCCGTTTTGGCACGGATCTCCTGCTCCAGCCCCTCTGCCTTCATCTGCTCGCAACGCTCTGCGGTCCTGCGGCATTGCCAAACAATGGCATTGCAGATCGGCTTGCCCGTATCGCGCTCCCAAACCACCACGGTCTCGCGTTGATTGGTAATGCCAATGGCGGCAATATCGGACGCCGTAGCACCAAGCGCCAGCATTGCCTCAACGGCAACGCCCATTTGCGATGCCCAGATCTCGGTAGCATCATGCTCTACCCATCCGTCCTGCGGAAAGATCTGTGCAAATTCGCGCTGTACCTTGGAAAGTATATTTCCATGGCGGTCAAAAATAATACAACGGGAGCTTGTTGTTCCCTGATCCAATGCAAGTAAATATCCTGACATAGAGCCTCCTTACCGTTTTTCCAATCGTCTGATCAAAACCTCGGTCGCCTCGCGCAATTCACCGCAAAGACGGATCAATCCCGACGGATTACAGGATGCACCGTCGTTTGCCATATCTGCCGTTTTTTCTACACGCCGACAAAAATCCGCCACAACGTCACCGTAAAATCCGTTCAACAGCCCCTCCAAAACAGAGGCTTGCTCGTAAAGTCGCACGGCTTGCTCACCTGCGGCATTCAATCTGACGCGCAGAGAAGCATGTGCCGAAAAAAATGCATTTTTCACCGCCACACGTCGGGTTGCCGCTCCTACGTTGGAAAGACACCTTGACGCCTCGTTGTGCGCGCGCTTGCGACGGGAAAGCAAGCTCTCCACCCCCATCAGCTCCACGGTCAGGGCACTCAGCTCGCGCTTGAAGGTCTCGGTAATGCCCAAAACGCGGCAGATTTCTGCATACGCGGGCTTTCTCTCCGCATCTCCCACAAAAATGCTTTTGGGGATCGGCAATCTTTGGGTATGACGGTTCAAGTCACTTAAAAACTCTCGCAACAGCACAAGCGCACGAGCGCGATCCTTTGCATACAGAGCCTCCGCCTCCCCCACTGTCTCGGCGGATACCACGGCTTTTTCGCAGGCGTCAAGCACCTCGGTGGGTGATGCCTTTAATCTTTCGCTCCAACGCTCCACTGCCGCCTCATCATGACCGTCCTTTAAATATTCAAAGGAGGGGGGATTTTTCTTGTTTTTTACCATACGTCAAGCCTTTTGCAGCTCCGCAATGCGCGGAACGTGCAGTTCCCCAGCCAAGGGCTTTGCCAATTTGGGAACAGCAAAACGGATGGCATCACGCACGACCTCTACGGTAAAGTGCGCCTTTGTAATCAGCTCCCCGTCAAAGGAATATACAAAGCCCTCGGGTGCCTCTATCGTGACACTTGTGGCGCGGCGGTATTCGATCAGCTTATCAAATTTGGGATTTCCGAGATGGGTCCCCTTGGTATACTCGCCAATCAGCTTTAAAAAGGTAATGTGAGACACGGGGCGCACCAAGCAGACCTCCAAAAGCCCATCGTTATCCAATGAGCGTGGCGCACAACGGAAGGAGCCGCCCACGTACTGCCCGTTGGTGATCGTACAAAGCAGGATCTTTCCCTCGGGATTAAGCAATTCCCCATCCGCTATGACCTTGCAATCGTTTTTCATTGCCTTGATCAAGCCCACCACAACTCCTGTGGTATAGGCATTTTTTCCACCGATCAGTTTTTTTCGGCGGACGTTCATCATGGTCTTTGCCACGCAGGAATCAAATCCAAAATGCGTTGCGTTGATGGCGTAACGGTCCTCCACGCGCATCAGGTCGATCCACTCCTCGTCGGCATCCACCAGCGCGGCAACGTCCAAAAAAGCATCCTTTCCGCCGTAGTATTTGACAAAATCGTTGCCAGATCCGCAAGGATAGCAGCCAACGCTTGCGTGGGAAAAGCCCACCGCACCGTTGACGACCTCGTTTAAGGTTCCGTCGCCTCCGCAGGCATAAAAGCGCACGGGAGAGGTATATTGATTGCAATAGCTGCGGATGTAAGCCGTTGCGTCACCGGGTGCTTGCGTGACGTAAAGCTCGTAATCAAGATCACCGCCAAGGGGTTCCAATGCTGTCTTGATCGTCTCAAATGAATTTTCCTTTCCCGATGCGGGATTGATCACAAACACGTGCTTCATGGGTAAGAAATTCCTTTCGTTTACAACAATATTATTTGAATTGCCAAAATGAGTAGAGGGAGAAAAAACAAAATACCAAATGCCAGCAAAAAACAGGATGCCACCTTGCCGCCTCCATAGCTGTCGCGAAGTGAAATCCACGCCACAACAGTCCCAGCCAAAGCAAATATCCAATCAAGAGACAGCGCAAACATCAAGCGGACAAAAAACATCATCGCCGCACCTTCACCGTATCCCGAATACGGTAGAACAAGTGCCAATATCAACACCAGCACACCGCAAAGCAAAAGGCTCAGCGACCAAATACGCAGCTTTGTGTTTTTTTGCATGCAGGCACCCTCCTTTGAGTCATTGATTTACAAATCTATTATAACATATCGTAAAGTGAAAATCAAGGATTTTTGTACGGAATTGCCGACATTATTTGACAAAAAAACAACCGACGCCGCACAAAAACGTACAACGTCGGTCATTTTATTCAAAAAAGTGTTTGTCAATTAAACCACACCGTAAGCCATCATAGCTCTTGCAACCTTGAGGAAGCCTGCAATATTGGCACCCGCAACAAGGTCGTCGCCAAGGCCATATTCATGTGCCGCATCAACAGATGCCTTAAAGATGTTTGCCATAATGGTACGCAGCTTTGCGTCAACCTCCTCGGCAGACCAGCTGTAACGCATGGAGTTTTGCGACATTTCAAGACCCGATACCGCAACGCCGCCTGCATTGACTGCCTTGGAGGGTGCTACGATCACGCCGTTCTCCTTCAGATAAGCAACTGCCTCGTTGGTGGTGGGCATATTGGAGACCTCAACGTAATATTTTACGCCGTTGGCGACAATCTTTTTTGCCTCCTCCATACCAACCTCGTTCTGTGTTGCGCAAGGCATCAGGATATCCGCCTTAACACCCCAGGGCTTTTCCTTGGGGAAAAACTGCACGCCAAACTTATCGGCATAATCCTGCACACGGTTGCGGCAGGAGGCGCGCATCTCCAGCATATAATCGACCTTTTCCTCGGTGCTGATGCCGTCGGGATCGTAAATATAACCGTCGGGACCGGAAATAGTGACCACCTTACCGCCAAGCTCGTTGACCTTTTTAACGGTTCCCCAAGCCACGTTACCAAAGCCGGAAATCGCAAAGGTCTTACCCTTGATGTCATCCTTGAAATAATTTAACAGCTCCACAGTGTAATAAACCGCACCAAAGCCGGTTGCCTCGGGGCGAATGAGAGAGCCGCCGTAAGGAATTCCCTTACCCGTCAAAACACCCGTAAACTCATTGCGGAGTCTCTTATACTGACCGTAAAGATATCCGATCTCGCGGGCTCCTACACCGATGTCACCTGCGGGAACGTCGGT
>JAGANE010000103.1 GCA_017624395.1 Clostridia bacterium | reverse complement strand
CGGAGCCCTCCTCGCCCGTCGCAACGGGCGAAATTTCCCAAAACGGCGTTTCTTTTTGTGGCGAGCTTGCGAGCCTTCTTTTCTCTTTGCGCCTCTTTCTGCAAAGAAAAAGCGGCTAAAGCATTTGTGAAATCTAACAGTTTACACACCTTTGGTTTACAACATGGAACGACCGCGTGTCTCTCAAGAGACACGCGGTCGTTGGCTTTTAATAGCTTTTTAAATTTCTCTTTGCTTATTTTGGATCATCAAAAGCAGCGTTTCCTCGTCAATGACCTTGACACCGAGGGATTGCGCCTTGGTCAGCTTGGAGCCTGCCGCCTCGCCCGCTACAACGTAGGAGGTTTTGGAGGACACCGAGCCCGAGACCTTTCCGCCTGCCGCCTTGATCATCGCACCTGCTTCGTCGCGCGTCATGGTGGGGAGGGTTCCCGTCAAAACAAAGGTGAGTCCTTGGAACAGATCGTCCGCAGGCTTTGCGGTGGAGACCGTCAAAAGACCTGCCGCAGTCAGCCGCTCGCAAAGCTCTACGTTTTGTGGATGAGAAAAGAAATTGACCACACACTCCGCAGTGATCTGTCCAAAGTCCTCAATTTCACAAAGCTCCTCCACGGTTGCCCTTTGCAAGGCTTCCAGTGTGCCGTATCTTGCCGCCAGTGCCGCTGCTGCGACCTCGCCCACGTTGCGAATGCCCAACGCGTAGACCAAACGCTCCAGACCTGCCGATTTGGATCTTTCAATGGCGTCGATCAGGTTCTGTGCCGATTTTTCACCCATGCGCTCCATGCCTGCGATCTCGTCGGTGCGGAGCGTGTAAAGATCTGCCGCATCGGTGATGAGTTGATTTTTCAAGAGTGCTTCTACGATTTGCGGTCCCAGACCGTCAATGTTCATGGCATCCTTGGAGGCAAAATGCTCGATCCCGCGCGAGAGCTGGGCGGGGCAGCGGCTGTTGGTGCATCGTGTTGCCGCACCCTCGTCGGCATCGTAAAAAACAGGCTCACCGCAGGAGGGGCAGTGCGTAGGCATTGAAAACTCATGCGTGTCGGCTCCGCGAAGCTCCTTGTGCGAGCGTACCACCTCGGGGATAATATCGCCCGCCTTTTGCACCGTGACCATGTCACCGATGCGAATATCCCGCTCGCGGATGAATTCCAGATTGTGAAGCGTTGCACGTGACACCGTGGTACCCGCAAGGCGCACGGGAGCAAGCACTGCCGTGGGTGTTAGTACCCCCGTTCTGCCAACGGCAACCGTTACGTCCAAAAGCTTTGTCGGCTTTTGCTCGGGCGGAAATTTATAGGCAACCGCCCATTTTGGGGTGTTGGTGCCTTCTCCGAGGCGGCGGCGGAGCGAATGATCGTCAATTTTAACAACAACTCCGTCAATATCATAGGCAAGACTGTCGCGCTTCTCGCCCAATTTTTGAATGTGTGAGATGATCTCATCGGCACTTTTGGCACGTGTCAGATGCTCCAATACGTGAAAGCCGAGTGCGGAAAGACGCTCCAGCGTTTCGGTATGAGAGGTCGGCTCATGCCCGTCAAGGTAGAGGCTACCCTCCTGAAAATTAAAGACGAAAATATCCAACGAGCGCTCCGCAGCCACCTTGGGATCCAATTGTCGCAAGGAGCCTGCCGCGGCATTGCGGGGATTGGCAAGCAGGGGCTGTCCCAGCTCCTCGCGCTTGCGGTTCAGACGTTCAAAAACACGGCGGGGCATATAGACCTCACCGCGCACGGTCAGCGACACAGGCTCCGAGAGCTGCATAGGGATCGAGAACACGGTACGCAGGTTTTGCGTCACGTCCTCGCCCGTAAATCCGTCTCCGCGCGTGGCACCCTGCACAAAAACGCCGTTTTCATAGCGCAAAGAGACCGAAAGACCGTCAATTTTCGGCTCCACCGAGTAGATCGGAGCTTCCACGGTCTGCTCCACACGGGAGAGAAAATCCCTCAGCTCCTCAAAGGAGAATACGTCCGAGAGGGAATTCATTTGCACCGTGTGCGTGACCTTTTCAAATTTATCCAGCGGCTTTCCACCCACGCGTTGTGTGGGGGAGGCGGGATCAAAATATTCGGGATGTTCAGCCTCCAGCTTCAACAGCTCGGCGTACATCATGTCGTATTCGTAGTCCGAGATCTCGGGATCGTCGTCCACGTAATAACGCTTGGCGTGATAAAGGAGCTTGGCTCTCAGCTTTTGAATTCTTTCAAAGGTACTGTTCACGGTCGTTTTTCCTCGCTTTCCGCAACCGAATAAAAAAAGCGCATTTGTGCGCACGCTCTTTTATTATTATACCAAATTTTTTTTCTTCTGTCAATCTTTCTTTTTTCTTTCTCGAAAATTTTTTTATCTAATTTGCCAAAGTCTCCGTCAATTCGTAGAAACCGCATTTTCATTGTTTACAGCACCCCAAAATTGTGCTATAATAAAGATGCGGGGAAGGAAAGCTTCCGCGTGACAGTACCCAAGAAAGGAAGGAAACCGTATGAAGATTACCGTAGTAGGCAGACAGATGAACGTGTATGAGGAAATGAAGCTCCTCATCGAAAAAAAACTGCAAAAGCTTGACAAATTTTTTTCGGGTGAGGGGGACGCCACCGTCACGCTCTCCTGTAAACATAATCAAAAATATATTGAGCTGACGATTTCCGCAGCGGGCGCCCTCTTCCGCAGTGAAGTGGGTGCCGAGAGCTTCCGTGACGCCCTGGACGATGCCGTCAGCAACATTGAGCGACAGATCCGCAAGAACAAGACCAAACTTGCACGGCGCTTGCGTGAGGGGACCTTTATTCCTCCCGCGCCCGACGAATTTGACGATATTCCAGCCGATGACGAGGAGATCATCAAAACCAAGACCTATTCCACCAAGCCCATGTCTCCCGAGGAGGCAATTTTGCAGATGAACCTTTTGGGACATCAATTTTTTGTATTTAACGATGACCAGACCGGCGCGACCTGCGTGGTTTACACCCGTCGTGACGGTGCATACGGTCTGATCGTACCGGAAGGAGAATAAACCATGACTTACGGAAAGCACGAGGACACGCCGCCTCGCCCATAAAACAAAAGCGACCGCCGCGGCGGTCGCGT
>JAGANE010000102.1 GCA_017624395.1 Clostridia bacterium | reverse complement strand
AGAAGGTAAACGAATTGATCGCACAAAATCTGCCCATTACCTACGTTGACAGAGGGCACGTTTCCATCGGTACGCACGTGCACGCCTGCACAGGGCCCCGTATGCACGTATCCAACACGGGAATGGTAAAAAACTTCCACCTGCTGGGACACTTTATCTACGATCACCTGACCAAGAGCTATATGCTGGTAGGGTGCGTGGGTGAAAATGCCGAAAAGAATCTGCGCAAGCTGGATGCCCAGCAAGAAAAGCAATCGGATCTGATCTATGAAGAATGAAATAACCTTAGAAGATGTGTTGGCCTGCCGTGAACGGCGGGCCAAGCTTCAAATAAAGCTGTTACAAACCTACCACAGTCCCCTTGTTTCATTCACCATGAATATTGCAGGACCCGTCAAGACTTCTCCCCTCATCAAGCGCGCCTTTGATCTGGGCGCGCAGATGCTTGAAAAGGCGCTTCCAAGCGGCTCAGTTTTATATAAAGAAATCACCGAAGCCGACACCGGATATGAAGCGATGTACGCCGTTACGGAAAACGCGGGGCAGGTCAAGGAGATCTGCCTATCCATCGAGGCGAGCTCGTCCATCGGACGGCTGTTTGATTTAGATGTCATTGATCAGGGCGGAACAAAGCTTGACCGCAGCTCTGCCCGCGGGTGCATCGTTTGCGGTGCCCACGGCAGAGCCTGCGCCGCGGCGCGACTGCACAGCGTCAAGCAACTGCAAGCAAAAACCACCGAGATCCTAAACGAATTCTTTTTGGATTTTGACAAAGAACAAGTGGGCAGGCTTGCCTCTATGTGCCTTGTCGACGAGGTGAACACCACGCCAAAACCCGGTTTGGTGGATCAAAACAACAGCGGAAGCCACGCCGATATGGATTTGGAAAGCTTTTTAAAAAGCGCCGCCGCTCTAAAGCCCTATTTTAAAGACTGCTTTTCTATCGGCAACAAAACCGCCGCCGAAAGCAGATCCGTGACCTTTGCCCAACTAAAGGCGGCAGGCATATTGGCAGAAGAGACGATGTACCGCACAACGGGCGGAGTCAACACCCACAAGGGTGTGATCTATTCTCTGGGCATTCTTTGCGGTGCCATCGGCAGACTGTGGATGCCTGAGCGCCCCTTTGCCGCCACTGAGCAACTCTTTAAAGAGGCTTCTCTGCTGGCGCAGGACGCAGCCCGTGCCGATTTTGCCCACGCCGACGGCAAGACCGCAGGCGAGCGGCTGTATTTAAAGTACAACATCACGGGAATTCGCGGACAGGTCTGCGACGGCTTTCCCGCACTGCGGGAGCTTGCCCTTCCCGTCTTCCAAAACGCACTTGAAGAGGGCCTTGATCAAAACGAGGCAGGCGTGCTGACGCTACTGCATTTAATCGCCCAGGTGGAAGACACCAATTTATATCACCGCGGCGGTGAATCGGGCGCCGCCTTTGCAAAGGACTATGCAAGAAGGTTGCTTTGGCAAAACCGTCTGCCAAAGGAAGAAGAGCTGCTTTCCATGGATCGGGAGTTCATCAAACGAAGCCTTTCTCCCGGCGGATGCGCCGATTTGCTGGCGCTGACCTATTTCGTCAGCTCGCTTTCAAAGGGAATGGTGTAATTCCGATTGTTCTTGGCAAGCTCGGAAACCAAACGCAGCTTGGAGCATACGTGCTGATAGCCCGCTTCGGTGTGGGGAATGTTGCAATGAGAGCAGTCCTTAATGCCCTGCTCCAAATACACAAAGTTTCCGCCGCATTTGTCGCCGAGAGCATAGAGTGGGCAACAGCAAAACATACAGTTGAAATAGTCGCCACTTATTTTGTGGCAGGGGAAATATTCACAAGAATCGTTTTTAAAATAGGTGCTGTTGTTTTTCATGGGATCTCCTTGTGTATCGCCTTTTTCCTACCCTCTATTATATTACATTTTCTATGCAAAAAGCAAGAGCTAAGACAAAAGTTTTTTGGCAAATATCAAATCTTTTTTCAAAGCAAGCACCGTAAGCGACCGACACGGGGCTTTCATAAGCAAAGCAAAGCACAAGAGAGGGTTCCGCCATTGGAAAACCTCACAAAAACCATTTTCGGCTTTGCAAAACAAAGATTTGTGCTTTCAAGTGCAATGTCGGTTCTTCTTATTGAAGTATGTAAACAAGATTCACACGAGAGGTGAAAAATGAAGAATGAAAAAGGACATATCATTTTTTTGAACGGTATTACAAGTGCAGGAAAGACATCTATAGCGAAAGCGATTCAGGAATCACATGAAGAGTTCTATATAGTTTCTAATGATATGTTTCAAAATATGATCAGCTCAAAGCGGTTGCGTGAAAATTATTTTAAATATCTCAGCGAAGCAATCATTATGATGTACCATACGGCAAAAATGATTTCGGATATGGGCAAAAACGTTTTAATCGACGGTATGCTAATCGAATTTGAGGATATACAACCTCACTACCAACAAATGTTGGAAATACTCAAAAGCAATCCGCTTGACGTAGTTGAAGTCTATTGCCCCCTTGAATTGTGTAGAAAAAGGAACGTTATTCGTGGAGACAGATACGAAAAGCAATCAGACGAGCAAAACGAATTGATGGCAAAGAATATCAAATATACATTAAAAGTTGATACAAGTTTACATAGTCCTGCTGAATGCGCGGATGTGATCGTCAAAACCATTTCAAAGAATGCCCATAAATGATCCGCCAGTTTTCCTCGCAACACGTGAAAAAATCTCTTGGAACGTGATGTTTACATTCCGATATTCTTATGTTATACTGTAGGCACAACCGGTTGATAAACAAACGAGGTAAACGATATGATACTGAATTTTGCCAAAAACTTAAAGGCTCTCAGAGTGCGCCGTGGTTTAACACAAAGCGAGCTTGCCGAAGAACTCGGTGTCTCAAGTCAGGCGGTCAGCCGCTGGGAAAATACCACCCACACCTCCTATCCCGACATTGAACTGCTTCCCATCATCGCCGGCTATTTTGACGTTTCGGTAGACGAGCTGCTTGGGTGCTCCAAAGCACAGAAAGATCAGCGGCTAAAACGATACTGGGCAAGGGTGGATGCGTGTGACAAAACCGAGGATGGGTTCATACAAAAGCACGAGCTTTTAAAAGAAATGTACCAAGCATATCCCGAAGATCCCGAGATCATGAACGCCTTTTGCTTGTCAAAATGTTGGACTCACGCATGGCTAAACGCCCACGATCTCCAAAAGGATCTGACACTGCTTTTGGAAATAACCGAAAAACTGCAACGATGCAATGTCAGACACTACCGCGAAAACGCTGTAAAAGTCTTAATCAATGCGATCGACGATGCACATTTGGAAGAATGTCTTGACAAATACACCTCCGATATGGATCTTTCAAGGTATCAGCTTCTCGAATGGAGATACGCCGGCAAACGAGACAGCGCCCCCGATCGGTATTATGACATCAGACAGCGTAATTTACTGTATGCCATCGGAGGACTCTTTTCCATCAAATCGGGCAATAAAGATGATCTGGAAAACACAGAGTACCGTCTTTGGCGCTCCAAAATGCTGATCGACGTAATGGATGCCCTGTGCGATCACCCCTGCACCAACCTGATCTCGGGGGACGGCACACCCGATCTTTGGTCTGCCCGCCGCATTTTTCAAGGTATAACCTTATCAGAATGCATTTGCACATCAGACAAGGAGGAGGCTTTGGCGATCCTGGAGGACGCCGCCGATCTTGCAAAAAAGCTGTGCGCTCTGCCCGAAGGAACGGTTCTCTGTTACAGATCTCCTTGTCTTGACCGCCTTACCGCACCTCTTGTACGCAAAATCTCCGGACAACAAGCGGGCACCGGCAAAACTCTTGTTCTCGCGGCACACGTTAGTGCCAGAAACACCGATTACGGACTGCATTATTGCCCCCAAAGCATTTATGACCATTTGCTAAACGCCGCAGAAAAGGGCGGTTTCGCCTCAATCCGTGAAACCGCACAATTCAAAAAAATCCTCATGCGTTTTCAAACCATGGCGCTGCTTGAATGAATCGGGCACAATGAATTGCGCTCGCATCAGGCTGTCCATCTTACGATGCCGCTGCGCCGAGCGCAGTGTGAGAAAAGCCAAAACGAAAAAGGAGTCCAAAAGACTCCTTTTTCGTTTTTTCAGACGATTGCGTTAAGAAAATCCCTGTATTCCAAAAACTTATGCTCGTTCGGTGTTGTCTGAAGAACAAAATTGATTCGTCCCTTAAGTGACAGAACATATTCCTGTTTATTGGATATCCCCAACCTTTTCAAATGTTCATCAAGTCCAAATTTCTTAATATAGTAAATCTCTTGCCGAATGTTCTTTTTATAATCCCTCGCAACGTTAATCTTCTCATTGACTACGATACCGGTTACAACTTGCCGTTTGGATGCAGGAACGACGGAGGTTTTTCGATTTTTAAGAAACAAACCAAGTTTGCAGAGTTCACCTTTAACAAATGAGATGATTTCTCCCTCGTCAAAATCTCCGGAAAACGTCATATCATCGCAATATCTGGTATATGCGATTTTCTTCTTGCTACAAAAATCTCCGACTGTCTCATCAAAATCATACATAATGATATTGGTAATGGCAGGCGAAGTAGGAGCACCTTGTGGAAGCGATTCCTTGTAATAACACAGCATTGTTAAAAGGACACGTATGGGCTCTGAAAACTTTTCCTTGTAAAAAACAGTATTCTT
>JAGANE010000101.1 GCA_017624395.1 Clostridia bacterium | reverse complement strand
TGTTCCGCATTGCTGACGACTACCATGAACGTTATGGCGGATGTGGTAAAGGCGGCAGATGCGGCTGGCATTCGTGATAAAGTCAAGATCATGGTTGGAGGCGCACCTGTCAATCAGGAATTTTGCGATCAGATCGGTGCGGATTGCTATACCGTAGATGCGGCAAGTGCAGCAGATGCAGCGGTTGCATTTTGCAACGCTTAATAGCAACATTTTTACAAAAGCATATGAATTGAAAAGAAGGTGGAGCTTTGACAACCAGAGAACGTTGCATGAATATCTTGCACTACAAGAACGTAGATCGTATGCCTGCGGTGCATTTTGGATATTGGAACGAAGTGCTTGTTGAATGGGCAGAGCAGGGACATATTTCACAGGAATTGGCAGAAGCTGCCAGAGGAGATGGTTCTGTCGGACAGCGCAAGCTTGACAAGATTATCGGTTGGGATTGCAATTGGTATACTACTGTAGCTCCTAAAAACGGACTGTTACCTGCCTTTGGACGAGAAGTATTGGAGGTCTTGCCGGACGGTTCTCAGCGTGTGCTTTCGAGGCGCGGTGTTATTGAGAAAATTAAGCCTGGAGTTGTTTCGATTCCTTCGGAGGATGATTATTTGCTGAAGGATCGTGATGCCTTTGAACGTTTATTTAAACCCAAAATGCAGTTTTCTCCGGAGAGAGTTGACGTTGAATTCTTCAAAAAATTTAACGAGACACGTAATCAGGAAATACCGATTGGTCTTTGTCTCGGAAGCGTGATGGGACAGATCAGAGATATCACCACGGTTAAGGGCATGAGCTATCTTATTTATGATGAGGATGAGGATCTTTTTGCCGATATTGTGGATACCTATGCGGATATGCAGTATCAATGTGTGGAGGCGGTGCTTGCAACAGGAGCAAGATTTGATTTTGCCCACTATTGGGAAGATATTTGCTTTAAAAACGGTCCTCTGCTTTCTCCCCAAATTTTTAATGAGCTGTGTGCCAAGCACTACAAAAAGAGAAATGATCTTTGTAATAAATACGGTATTGATATTATCTCTCTTGATTGTGACGGCGTGACCGAGGCTTTGCAATCTACGTGGATTGAAAACGGTGTTAACGTTCTTTTCCCGATTGAGATTGGAACTTGGGGCGATCAATTTGAAGCTGCACGTAAAAAATACGGTGAAAGGCTTCTTGGGGTTGGCGGTATGGATAAGACAGCGTTTCGAAAGGATAAAGCTGCAGTGGACGCAGAGATTGAACGAATGAAGCGCATGGCTTCTATGGGTGGCTTTATTCCTTGTCCCGACCACCGCATCATGCCCGGCTCCAAATTTGAATTGGTGCAGTATTATGCTGAGGAAATCAAGAAAATCCGTATATGATAGAAGGGATAATTATATGAAATTTAACATGACCCAATGGCTGGCAGATATGAAAGCCGCCAACACGAAAAAAGCCATGCCGATCCTGTCGTTTCCGTGTGTCAGTAAGCTGAATATTCCCGTCAGCGCGCTGATCTCGGACAGCGACAAGCAGGCAGAGGGCATGAAGCTG
>JAGANE010000100.1 GCA_017624395.1 Clostridia bacterium | reverse complement strand
GTTAGCGCGTCAGGTTGTGGCCCTGAAGGTCGTGGGTTCGAATCCCATATCTCACCCCAGAAAAAACAGAACCTTTGTCTTGATCGACAAAGGTTCTGTTTTTTCTTATCCAAGCCGCAGGCTTGGTATATCATCGCCGCACAAAGTGCGGTGCATATCATCAAGGGCGGCAAGCGCCCTTGTATCTCATCACGCGCCGGCGTGTATCTGCCTGCGGCTCGTTGATATACAAGACCTACTCCTTGACTTATTTGCGAAAGTATGATATAATAAAGTCAATCAAAAATCAAAATGTAAAAGGAAAAGATAAGCTATGATTCACACAACCAAAACCACATGGAACGGCTACCGCCGCTTGGATTTTACCTTTATGGAGCACAGTGCGATCCTCATTCTCCCCAACAACGCGCGAGAGGACGGAAAATGGCTGCTCAAAACCGAATATTTTGGTGCCTTTCCCAGCTTTGAGCTTGCCATGCTGGAGAGAGGCTACCACGTGGCGCACGTTCAAAATACCACTCGCTGGCGTTTGCCCGAGGACACCGAGCGTCAAGCCGCATTTTGCGAATTTTTACACACCGAATTCGGACTTGCCAAAGCTTGTATGACGGTTGGCATGAGCTGTGGCGGAATGCAGGCGGTCTATCTTGCCGCAAAGTATCCTCATCTGGTATCACTGCTCTATCTGGACGCCCCCGTGCTGAATCTTTTGAGCTGTCCCTGCAACGTCGGACGCGGCGAGGGTGGCAATATGTACGAGGAATTTGTCCATGCTACGGGAAGAACGGTCTCCTCGCTGATCAATGACCGCAACCATCCCATCGATCATGCCGACGCGCTGATTTTGCACAAGCTTCCGCTTGCTTTGATCTGCGGAGAAAAGGACACCGTAGTCCCCTATTATGAAAACGGCGCGCTCCTTGCCGAAAAATATCGTGCAAGCGGACTGCCCTATTTGGAGATCCTCAAGCCCGAGTGTGATCATCATCCGCACGGCATCGACGATCTTACCCCTCTGCTTGCCTTTGCCGAGCAGTATTACGGAAACACCAAATCATAAGCAGGCTTTATTCCCGTCATTTAAATTTTAACTTTACTAAAAAACGCTTTTACGATCGTAAGGATCGCAAAAGCGTTTTTTGTATGGATCGGCGCAAAATCAAGCCGTGCTTTTTATTCCAAAATATTGGTGGTAATAAAATCCACACCCCACGATACCAAACGCTCGGCTACGTCAGGATCATTCACCGTCCAACAGTTAACCGCGATCCCTTCCCGATGAAAGCGCTCGATCAGCTCCCGGGAAAGCGTTTTGTAATAAACGTCCACGTCAAATTGATGCGCCTTGACCTGTGCAAGATATTCGTCACGGTATTCGGTAAACAAGAACTGCACGCGCACCTCGGGGCGATAGCAACGCACGTGAACAAGATTTTCAAAGCAGAACGAAATAAATATCACATTGTTCAAATATCCCACCGCTTCAAACTCGTCTATGATGCGCTGAATATCCTCCTCGCTCATGGGACGCTTCAGCTCAGCCACACAAACCTTTTCGTATTTTTGACAGATCCCCGCATACTCAATGATCGAGGGCATACGAAGATCCTCACGCCCCATGCTACCGTCAAGATCCAAAAGCTTCATTTGGCGAAGCGCGTCGTATTCAAGCTCCTCAACCACCGCATCAATCCCCGTCACACGCTTGAGGTTATCATCGTGCGTTAAAATAAATTTTCCATCCGCAGTGCGGTGAATATCGGTTTCAATGCCATAGTAGGAGCGATTCCCAGCCGCAACAAAGGCAAGACCGGTGTTCTCCATCTCCAAGCCGCTTAATCCACGGTGCGCGATCATCAAGGTGTTTTTTCGATGAATTTTAATCGTGTTCATTGGGTTCTGCCTCCTTTATCGGATAAAATCTGTCGGTCTCCTCGGGCTTGACGCGCAAAAGCACGTACACCTCCCATGCGGTCACAAGCACAGCAAGAATTGCCGTGATCACGATCGTGGGCGTGTCCCATAGCGTACCACTGCCAAGTGTGGGAATAAGATTGCCGCAAAAATCAAATATGGCATGCAAAAAAATACAAAAGAGGATATTCCCCGTTTTCAGTAACACGATCGAGCACATTCCACCGATGAGGAAGGAATACCCCACCTGCATCAACGTCACACCTACGCCCGCGCCCTCCAGAAGATTGGCAAGGTGCACCAAGCCAAATACGGCAGAGGAAATTGCCGTGACCCAAAAGATCTTTTTGGTACTGTCACGCCGCCGCTCCAAAATTGCCAAAAACAGCGTTCCGCGAAAGGCAAGCTCCTCAAAGATACCAATCAAGAGGCTGTCCGCAATCAACAGAGGCAAAAGCTCCCAGCGGTCTACCTGCACCGTCCCGTTGATCAATCCGATGATCGGCAAATTATTGACAACCACCGCAAGGCAAGGTAGCCAAACGACCCAAGAGGCTCGCGGCGGCAGATGACAGATACGGTAGCCGAAATAGATGCAAAGGGAGAGGAACACCGCACTGCCCAATGCACGAAAGACCAACGACTTTAAAAGGAATTGCATAGTCTCGTCCTGCGAATAGACGGGATCCAAATACCACAAAGCTCCAAACGCCGCAACGCTGATCAGGACGGCAATACGGCTGATACGGTCACGCATCCAAGCCACCTCCCTTTTGGCAACGTGTGGAAAGCAGCCGCTCCAGCCCCCAAAGCCCTACGCCCACCAAGACAAGGATCAACGCCGTCAGCTGTGAGGGCGTCAAAAAAGCCACCACGGTGGCACCTCGGTCGTCGGTGCGCAGATACTCGATCAAAAACCGCCAAACCGCATATGCCACAAGATAAATGCCAAGATTTCCCCTCTGCCGCTTCCACAAGCGGTAGGTCAAGTATGCGGACAAAGCAAACAGGAACAGTGCCTCAAATAGCTGAACGGGAACGGTCTTGGCATCCAGATAAGCATTGTAAACGCCGTACCATGCCTCGGTAACCTTTCCGTGACAGCAGCCCGCCATCAAGCATCCAAGACGCCCTAAGCCATGTGCCAGCGCAATTCCTCCCGCCGCGATCTCGGACATGGAAAAAAAGCATATTACCGCGCTTCCATCACGAAGAATCCATCTTCCGCCAAGAAAATAGATCACCAAAAAGAGAAGCGCACCGCCGATCAGACCGCCATAAAAGGTAGCCCCGGTATTTTTGGCAAGCGTGAACACTCCGCTTTCCATATAGTTATAAAAAGCCTGAAAAAGCGTTGCCGCACCAAAGCCTCCAAGCACTCCGCCCAAAGCCGAGAAAATGACCAGATTTTGCAGTCCCGCCGAAAAATTGCGCCGATCCGCCCAGAACCGAAAATAGAGCAACGCCGCAAAAAATCCAAGCGCAATGAGAAGATCGTAAAGATCCAATCCCCAAAAAAGATCATATGGATACATATGTATTACCCTCCGTTAAGAAAAAGCCTGTTGAAAACGCTTGTAGGTCTCCTCACAAAAGGCGCCCAAAAGGCCTGCCTCTCCAATTGCCTCACAAAACGCCACCGTGTGGTCTCCCCGCTCGGTCAAGGCTGCGTAAGCCTCTACCGCTGCAGCAAAATCGCTTTGGGCGTTGAGATAAAATTCCAAAGCAACCACCCCCGACGTTGCGTAGCTGACGTAATATACGGGACTTTCCACCGCCACGATCCGCCAATAATATTGAATGTCCGTCACATATTCCTCAACAAAATCAATTCCACCGTACGCAAGGCAGACATCCCGCATCAAGGCATCCAAGGACTCTGCCGTGGTATAGGTCTTGCCGCCGTCCCGATATACGCGTTCCTCAAATTCGTCTACGATCATGGAGGCTACAACCGTAACATACAGATCATAAACAAGATAATACTGCAACGCCTCCAACACTCTTTGATCGGTATTGCCCGCAAGGCTTGCCAGCATCAGCCACTCATTTGCCTGCGACTGTACCTCGGCAAGATCCATAGGTGTCCGATAACCGCTACCAAAGCAGGCAGCGTAATAATGCCCCATTTCATGCACCACGGTATTGGTGCTTTGATACTCGGGACCAAAATAACAGAACGGCTTCTCGCGATCGTATAAAAACGCCGTAAACGCGCCCTGATAGGCATTCTCACCCTCGGCAAAGATCGAGCCCGAACTTTTCAGCATTCCGCTCATACGCGCGCGCATATCCTCGGGGAGACTGCTTAAATAAGTCTTGACGTAATTTCCTGCCGAATCATAATCCGCATACAAAAAATTGTAAACCTTGCGCTGACGAAAACTGCTCATACCACGGTAACTACTATCAAACGCAAGATACAGATCATCCACGTAAGGCGCGATGTAGGTCTTGACGTAGCCTCGCATTGCGGTAAGCTCCTCGCTACCGTAATCTCTGTCGTAGGTACGCTCATGGGCATACTCGTAGTAGCTGTCAAAGCCCATGAGCGATCCCATACGCGTGTTGTTTTTTACCAGCTTCAAAAAGTACGCAGGTGCATCATTTATAAAATTCTCGTCGGAAAGCTCACGGTATTCCACCAAAAGGCGGTCGTTCTCCTGTGTCAGCGCGGTGATCTCCTCACTGTAATTCTGCATTTCGGAGATCTCCTCCTCGCTCCAATCCTGAAAGAATTCATCGCGGATCGCGGAATCGGACTCATAAAGCGCGCGGCAAGCCGCAGTGTAGTCTCCGTATGCCTTGCTTGACATTTCGGAAGCAAAGAGATAGTTCTCCGATGCAGTTTCATCGCTCATATCACAGCAATACAAAAGATAAGCGATCTGCGCCTGCGTGGAAATATCATAGTAAAGCTCCTCCAATGCCGCCTCTGCCGCTTCTATCGCCGCCTTGTCCTCCCCCGACATTGCCAATGCACGAAACTCCTCCAAAAGAGTCGCATAACGGTCGGCATCTGCCTTTGTCAGAGAAAAGGTCAGTGGGGACTCGCCCTCCTCACTGTAAATCGGTGCCTCCGTATTCTTCTCCGCATACTCCTCGCGAAGCTCGGAAAGACGAAGAAAGGTCACGCAAGAGGTTGAGGAAAGAGTCAGGATGCAAACGCACAAAAAAAGTGCAAGAACTCTCAAAATTCTTTTCATAACGCCCTCCTTTTCCATTCCTCTTTATCATATCATAAAAACAAGAAAAAATCAAGTACGGCGCAACAAAATCATCAAATATCGGCAACAAACCGACGAATTCTGATCAAAAGCAGTGCAGATGCCAGGCAGGAAAGCGATGCGGGAACAAAATAAAGCTCTGCCGTCATCAGAACACCCACGATACCCAATGCCGCAGAGATCAAGAGCAGAACTCCGCCACATTGCGGATGCGTCAGCCCTGCCGCCACCAAGCGATGATGCAGATGCGCACGGTCAGCGGCAAAGGGATTTTTTCCACGCATCAGCCGACGCACAACAGCGCATATCAGATCAGTGACAGGATAGGCGAATATCAACAGCGACGAAAGGCTTGACCACGAGATTCCCGCCCCCATCAACGGCAAGGAAAGCATTCCCAACAAAAAACCCACGGTGGTACTTCCGCAATCTCCCGCAAAGATCTGCGCGGGATAACGGTTGAAAAAGCGAAAGGCAAAGCAAGCGGCAGATAAAAGAAGCGGAATTACCGCTAAATCTCCCGTTCCCATAAGCATCAGGGCAAGACCGAGGGAAACTCCCTCAATCGCCGCACAGCCCGAAAAAAGCCCATCTAAGCCGTCTATAAAATTGTGTGCATTGGTGAGCGTCACCACCCACAAAACAGCCCAGACGGTGCCCCTTCCCTCCACAGCACCGCTTCCAAGCACCGCGGCAACCGCGGCGGCTACCTGAAACAGCAATTTAAAAAATGCAGGCAGGCAAAATATATCGTCTGCCAATCCAACCGCAAGCATCAAGGCACCACCGCACAGTGTAGAGATCAAAAACGAATCCCCAAAACCAAAAACACGGCAGGACAGTGCAAATGCTGCAAAAATCGCAATTCCCCCCGCACGGGGAATACTCTGATAATGCATGCGCCGCCAATCCATTGGAACGTCAACCGCTCCGATCCGCCACGCAAGCGCGATGACGGGAGGAATCAGCACGTAACAAGCGGCAAATGATAACAAGAGGCAAAGAAAAAGCATATTCAAGCATCCTTTGAAAAAGATTTGCAAAAAAGAAGCGGAGGAAGCAACAAGTCCTTCCTCCATCGTCTTTTTACTATGTAATGCTTTAGCGCAGCTGCACAAATCCAAGCTTTTTCTTAACCTTGGAAAGCGTGCGGCGTGCATACCAGGATGCCTCCTCGGCACCCTTTTTCATCTGTGCCTCCAAAGCCGCCTTGTCGGCAAGCAGCATGCGGTATTTTTCCTGAACGGGAGCCAACGCATCGGCAGTGACCTCGCCAACCGCAAGCTTAAAATCACCGTATCCCTTGCCCTCAAACTCGCGCTCGATCTCCTCCACCGTTTTTCCCGTAAAGCAGGAATAGATGCTGATCAGGTTACTGACACCGGGCTTGTCGGCAGCGTAACGAATCTCGGCACCCGAATCGGTTACGGCGCGCTTGAACTTTCTGATAATTGTATCCCGATCGTCAAGGATATATACCACCGCATTGGTATTTTCATCGGATTTGCTCATTTTTTTGGTGGGATCAGCCAAGGACATGATCTTCATACCGCTCTTGGCAATCACGGGCTCGGGAACCGTAAAGGTGTCGGGATAGAGCTGATTGAAGCGCTCGGCAACGTCACGGCAAAGCTCCACGTGCTGCTTTTGGTCAATTCCCACGGGAACAACGTCGGTTTGGTACAAAAGAATATCCGATGCCATCAGTACGGGATAGGTAAAGAGACCTGCATTGACGTTATCGGCATGCTTGGTGCTCTTATCCTTAAATTGCGTCATGCGCGAAAGCTCGACAAACATGGTAAAGCAGTTCAAAATCCATGCAAGCTCGGTATGCTCCGGCACCATGGACTGCACGTAAAGCGTATTTTTTTCGGGATCAAGTCCGCAAGCCATATAAAGCGCCAGCGTCTCGTAGGTGCGGCGGCGCAGCTCAGCAGGAACCTGCCGTACGGTAATGGCATGTTGATCCACCACACAGTAAAATGTTTTATATTGTTCAGAATAGATGGAAAAATTCTTAATGGCACCAAGATAGTTTCCAATGGTCAAATTTCCGCTGGGTTGAACGCCCGAATAAGATATTTTTTGTTCGCCAAACATCGTCTTTTCCTCTTACTTTCATAACATATGCTTTATTGTATCACACAATACGAAATTTTTCAAGGGGAAACTCAAATTTTTCTCAAAAACTCGTCTTTCCCCATCTCCTTGAAAGAAGCGGCTGTTGCAAACGCAACAGCCGCAAAATATTATTTCTTTTCGGAGGGCATGTAGCCGTACTTCTCCATCCACTTATAGTAAGCGGCATAGGGAGAATCGTAATAAACGAAGTCCTCTTTTCCGTTATAGTTGATCTCTGCAATGTTACCCTCGGAGTCGTAACCCATAATGGGCTGTTTCTCGTGGCTGGTAGCCATGCGGATATAGCGGTGGAACTGTCCCAATTCCAGCTCCAATCCAAGGTAGTCAAAACGGTCAACCGTGACAAACTTGGAAATGTAGGAGGCAAGGAGCGGGAAGTTTGCACCTGCACCGAAAATGGGAGTCTTTTCACCGGTCACCATCAATGCGCTCATCTCGGCAACAACAGCCTTGTAGCTTGCAATTGCAAGGTTCAAAGCATCCTCAACCTGAGCAGGAGTGCTTGCGGGATCGTTTGCCACAGCCTTATATGCTGCATAGTATTCCTGGAACTTTGTCTCCAAAGCACCGGTCAACGTCTCGTTGACGTTTGCCAAGTACTTGATCAGCTCGGTATCCAGATTGCCGCAGATCACAAAGTTGGGCTCGCCCTCGGTCTCGACAGCGGGAGTCACCTTATCACCGTTGTAAGAGTAGGAGGTGGTTACCCCTACACTCTTATCTGCTATCACGCGAATGTAGTACAGATTGTAGTTCGGCTCGCTTGTATCCAGCTTATCCTCACCGTTGTCGGAATAAGCAAAGGAAAGCTCAAGCGCGTCCTTCTCGCCCAACGCAAGGAACTGCGTAGCGGTTACAAACTGAAGGTTGTTACGGTACACCACAAAGGTGTACTCGTACTGTTCTCCAAGATCCTTCTTAAAGGACATCAGGTAGTTTTCTACCTTTCTACCCGTGATCTTTGCGTTGCAGGAGGAAACCCAAGTAAAGAGGGTGTCATTCTTCATGATCGCGGGAATACCGATGTTGGCGTAAACCTCCATGCGGTACTGCTGGGTGTTATAGAAATCAAAGTTGTAAAGCGCGCCCTGATCCTTGATGGCATTGATCGCGGTATCGGCATCGTTTATCTTGCACTTGAATTCAAACTCGTTGTTCTTTCTGGTGTAAAGATTGACCATGGACAGCTCGTAGCCCTTTTGCGAGTTACCGGCAGCATCGGTGTAGGTCAGAATGAAATCAAGGTCGGTCTGAACCTCGCTCTCCTTGCCCTTTTCGTCAACGCGGATCTCGGTGACACGGTTGTCAACCACACTGAAATTAACGTTCTTGGTCAGATTATTGTTGTAAACGTAGTAGGTGGCAGTCAAATACTGACCGTCGATCATTGAGGTCTTGAGCATATAAACGCCCTTACCTGCAGCATCACACTCGTCGATCCACTGCTTGATCGCAGTATCCTGACAGAGAATATCTTTAGAATAACCGGTGGAGTAAGAAATGTTGTAGCCAACCTTTGCAAGATCGACCTTTTCCTCCTCCTCCTCTGCGTTTGCGGAGAAGTCTGCAATGTCAAAGCCCAACAAGGGAGCTACCAGCGAATCGCGGTTTTGTACCTTTCCGCTCTCCCAAATGTCAGCCGACATCTCATAAAGCGGGTCGGGATATGCGAGGAAGGCATTACCCGTTGCGTAAATATCCATCAGGTAGTCGTTATTGAGACGCTCAACGGATTTTTCACCGTTCTCGTTCTCCACAACCTTGTAGTGGGTTCCCTCTACACCGTACTGGATCAGATTGCGGAAATCTGCGTTGGTATTGAGGTATGTAATGATCTGCATGCTACGGGAAACGCTACGGGTGTATTTGCACACACCGAACATATTACCGTAAATATCATTGGAAGAAGCCGTGGGATAGCCCACAACCACAGGATAGTATGCCACGCCGTTTTCGTCCACGTACTCATTCTTTGCAAGAATGTTTGCATCTCCGTTGACAAACTTAACTGCGGCACCGCCCGTACGGGTCTCGTTATCCTTGCCGAGATTGAAGTAATCCTTAAAGCGGAACTCGTTGATCTTGAGGTAATCCTCAACAAACTCCTCGTCCTCAAAAAGGCTGTTGTAGCCGAGAATGGTAGATCCGCGGTTCAATTCGTCAATGTTATCGTAGTGATAGCCAAACACCGAGAACTCATTGAGCATCTCGTAGCTTTCGGGATCGATCGACCAATAGTGCGCCAACAGATCCAGGCACTCCTCGTAGGTTGCATCTACGGGAATGATATCCTTTTCAAACAGAGAAACCAGATTGAGGAAGGAATACAGGTTCTCGTTGTAAAAGCCGTCGATCATGCCCTTTTCGGCATATGCGTGCTGGTTGTACTTTTTCATCAAGTCCTTGTTCAGCAGCATGTAGGTGTACTCACCGATCACAAGGTTGTTGGGGATCGCATAGGTGGTACCGTTGTATTTTGCAGCGGAAAGCAGCGTGGTGGAAACGTACTCCTTAATCTTTTTGGAGGAGCTGGAAAGCTCGGTATCAAGCTCGGAGAGCCACTCCTTTTCGATAAAGTCAATGTACATATCCTCGCCTGCGATGTAGATGATGTCCACCTGATTGGCAACCAGATCGGGATACTTAATAACGTTCAAGCCCCACTCGTTGGTCTCGGTTTCATCGGTCACAACACCGCCGGTTTCGGTCTCGCTTTCGGTTTCTGCGGGAACCTCGGGCTGATTGCCGCGGTTCGCCTCGTAAGCGTTGATGGTCTCCTCAAGCTTGGTTGCGTATTCGGCCTCGGTAAGATAGTTGATCACAAGCTCGGTCTTAAACTTTGCCTTGGTTACCGAATTGACCTGCTCGCTAACGGCTGCGGCTGCAGCATCGGTGATCTTATCCTTGGATACGATCCACATCGTCAGCGTCATTGCGCTCTCGGACGCTTTATCCTTAATGTCTTCGGTAGCAGACTTGTCGTCCTTTTTGGAACAACCGACCAATACCGATGTCAAGAGCGTCGCAAGACAGAGCAACAGACAAAACAGTCTCTTTTTCATTTTGTTTCCTCCCAAGAAATCCTCCCGCTCCAAGCGTCCTCAGCGCATGGTACGGGCATACTTTTTTACCAATATATTTTACACCATTTTTTAAGATATGTCAAGTGAATTTTTTGTGACGTCCTCGCGCGCGAGCGATCAATCTTTCACTTTTGACATTTCGGGTTCATATTTCGGCATCACAATGCACAATTATTGCATTTGTTTTTTTGTTCTTTCGCTGTTTTTTTCAGCACTTTAAACAGAATACAAAGCATCTGTTTGTGAATACAAAACAAAAATATTGAAAATTACTCCATAAAGCCCTTCAGGTGTCTTGCACGGCTCGGATGACGCAATTTACGCAATGCCTTTGCCTCGATCTGACGAATACGCTCACGCGTAATGTCAAATTCCTTGCCAACCTCCTCAAGGGTACGGGTTCTGCCGTCGTACAGACCAAATCTCAGCTTGATCACATGCTCCTCACGGGGGGTCAGGGTATGCAGCTGACGCTCCAGCTCCTCGCGGAGAATATTGGTAGAGGTCGCCTCTGCGGGAGAGGGGGTATCGTCGTCGGGAATAAAGTCACCAAGGTGGCTGTCCTCCTCTTCACCGATCGGGGTCTCCAGAGAAACAGGATCCTGTGCGATCTTCATGATTTCGCGCACCTTTTCGGCACTCATGCCCATCTTTTCACCGATTTCCTCAGCCGTTGCCTCACGTCCCAGCTCCTGCAGCATCTGACGCGAATATCTCGACACCTTATGAATGGTCTCTACCATATGAACGGGAATACGAATGGTACGCGCCTGATCTGCAATGGCACGTGTGATCGCCTGACGGATCCACCAGGTTGCATAAGTG
>JAGANE010000002.1 GCA_017624395.1 Clostridia bacterium | reverse complement strand
TACCTGACGGGCGTATCGAACATCCGCGACGTCATTCCTTATCCCCGTACAGTCGGTAACGCTGAGTATTGATCTATCCAATGGGGTTGCTTTTTCAGATGGCAACCCCATTTGAAATTTTTTAGAGAGGGAGACTCACCATGGCACATCCGTTTCGCCATTTTTATACCATCACAAAGCACCGCCACAAGGTCATTGCACACTGCTTTCGGGCAGGAATCGGCTTTCAAGGGCTGTTTCACGATCTTTCCAAATACGGACCCACCGAGTTCATTCCGGGGGCGCGTTATTATCAGGGAACCCGAAGCCCCAACGAGCGCGAGCGTGAGTTGTTCGGATATTCCGCGGCGTGGCTTCATCATAAGGGGAGAAACCGACATCACTTTGAATATTGGAACGATCTGAACGTCACAACCAAGCTTTACGAGCCTGTGCCAATGCCGATCCGCTATGTTAAGGAAATGTTTTGCGATCGCATTGCGGCAAGCAAAATTTATCAAGGAAAGAATTATACCGATCAGCATCCGCTCACGTATTTCCGTCGCGGAAATGCACGTAAAAAGATGCACGCCAAAACAGCAGATCTTTTAGAGGGGTGGCTTGTGATGCTTGCCGAGCAGGGGGAAAAGGCAACCTTTGCCCACATTCGGACACTTTCAAACCGAGACGTAAAATAAGCGGCGGTAATATCCGATTTTGAGTTTACAAAAATTGAGGGAGAACCTTTTGGGGTTCTCCCTCGTTTTGCATTTTTTTTAGCCTCTCAATTCAAGACCCATCTTGAATTTAAGATCATTCAGGATCTTTTTCGATACCTTGTCGGCTTCTTCCACGGTAAGCGTGCGGTCTGCGGCGCGCAGTGTGACGCGCAGGGAGACCGATTTTTTGTTTTCACCCACCTGCGGACCGCGGTAGATATCAAACAGCGCAACGTTTTCTACCAGCTTTCCGCCTGCCTTTGCCATCACACCCTCAATGGCACCAACCTCCATATCCTCGTCACAGACAAAGGAGAAGTCACGGGTGGTAGCGGGGTATTTAGGCAAGGGACGGTATGCCTTTTCGGTGTTGCCAATTGCAAAGATCGTGTCAAATGCGATCTCTGCAACAAACACGGGCTGATTCATATCGTAATTAGCCGCAGTCAAGGGGTGGATCTGACCGAGAATTGCAAGCTCGGTGCCGTCCTCGGCAAGTACCTTTGCGCATCTGCCGGGGTGATAAGCGGCATTATCGGTGCAAGCGGTAAAGGTGGCGTTTTTGATGCCCGCAAGACGGAGAATGTTTTCACAAACGCCCTTGAGTGCATAAAAATCGGTATTTCCATATGCACCAACCGTCAAAATCAGCTTTTCGTCGGGCAGCTCGTTTGCCGATTCATGAGGCAAATAGATCTTTGCAATTTCAAACAAACGAATATTTTCGTTGTTAAAGTTATTGTTACGAGCCAGCACCTCCATCATTGAGGGGAGGGCGGTGGTACGCATTACGCTGGTGTCCTCACCCAAGGGGTTGGAGATGGTGACCGAGCGACGAAGCTCGCTTTCTTCGGGCATGCGGATTTTATCGTAATATTTGGGCGAGATAAAGGAGAACGTGTGGATTTGCGAATATCCCATACCCACCATTGCTGCCTCGGTATCCAGCTCAAACTGCTGCTTTGCGGTTCTGCCACCCAAAGTGGTTTCGGCATTCATGCTGGAGGATTCGATCTTATCGTAGCCGTAAATACGGCAAACCTCCTCGGCAATATCGTTCATACAACCAAGATCGGCGCGGAAGGATGGAACGTAGATCTTTCCATCCTCAATGCGGCAGCCAAGACCGAGCAGGGTGTTGATCATATGCTCCTCGGGGATTTTCATGCCGAGAAATTCGTTATAGCGTGCGGGCGTGAAGGGAAGCACCGTTTGCGTCCAAGGTGTGGGGTACACGTCGATGATACCGTCCACAACGTCACCGGCACCCAAAAGCTCTACCAGCTCGCAGGCACGCTCAAGACCTGCCATGCAGTTTTCGGGATCAAGTCCCTTTTCAAAGCGCGCCGAGGATTCGGTACGCATTCCGTTTTTCTTTGCGGTCACACGCACCGACGCTCCGTTAAAGCATGCCGACTCAAAGACGACCGTTGCGGTGTCATCTGTAATTTCGGAGTTGGCACCACCCATGACACCTGCAAGCGCACATGCCTTTTTGCTGTCCGCGATGACAAGCATCGAGTGATCCAGCGTATGATCCTGATCGTCAAGCGAGCGGAAGGTCTCACCGTCAGCAGCGCGGCGCACGTCGATCTCGGCACCCTCCAATTGCTTGTAGTCAAACGCGTGCATGGGTTGACCGTATTCCAGCATAACGTAGTTGGTAATATCTACAATGTTGTTGATGGGACGAACACCAGATGCGCGCAGACGCATACGCATCCAAAGAGGGGAGGGGGCAATCTTAACGTTCTTTACTACTCTTGCCGCATAGCGGTAGCAGAGATCGGGGGCGGAGATGCCCACCTTGAGATAATTTTCAATCTTGTCACCGTCTCCCGCGCCCTTTACAACAGGTGCCTTGACGGTCAATTCCTTGCCAAAGGAAACGGCAGTTTCACGCGCAAGACCAATGACGGAGAGACAGTCGGGGCGGTTGGAGGTGATCTCAAATTCCACCGCCGTGTCATTCAGCATCAGCACGTCGCGTACGTCGTCACCAATGCGATTTTCATATTCTTCGTCCAAAATCAAAATCCCGTTTTCCTCTTTGCCGGGACATTCGTGTACGGTCAGCTTCAATTCTCCCATCGAGCAGAGCATACCGTTGGACTCAACACCGCGCAATTTACCTGCCTTGATCACCACTCCGTCGGGCAGCTTTGCTACGGGAAGTGCCGCAGGAACCAATGCGCCTACAAAAACGTTTTGCGCACCCGTTACGATTTGAATATCATGACCGTGCTTTTCTCCCGCATCAAGACGGCAGACCCAAAGATGGTCGGAGTCGGGATGCTTTTCCATTTTGGTGACCTTTGCCACCACCACGTTTTCAATATCCTCGCCAAGCACCTCAAAACCCTCTACCTTGGAGCCTGTGATGGTCAGCTTGTCGCAATATGTTTTATTGTCGATCTCGTTTACGTTAACAAAATCGGAAAGCCAATTTCTTGAAAGATTCATGTTTTTTACCCCCTATCAGAACTGTTCGAGGAATCGCTCGTCGTTTTCATAGAACAAACGGATATCGTCAATGCCGTATTTGGTCATGGCGATACGCTCTACACCCAGACCGAATGCAAAGCCGGAGTATTCCTCGGGGTCGATTCCGCAATTGGAAAGGACAAAGGGATGCACCATTCCCGCACCCAAAATTTCGATCCACCCCTCGCCCTTGCAAAGTCTGCAGCCCTTGCCGCCGCAAACAAAGCAGGAAACGTCAACCTCTGCGGAGGGCTCGGTGAACGGGAAGTGGTGAGGACGGAAACGGATCTTGGTGCTTTCACCAAACATCTTTTTTGCAAAGATTTCCAGCGTGCCCTTGAGATCTCCCATCGTAATGCCCTTGTCTACCACAAGTCCCTCCAATTGATGGAACAGGGGGGAGTGGGTGGAGTCAAGCGCATCGGAGCGATAGACACGACCGGGAGAGATGATGCGAATGGGGGGCTTGGTATGCTCCATGGTGCGTACCTGCACGGGAGAGGTTTGTGAACGCAGCAAAACGTTTTCACCGATATAAAAGGTATCCTGTGTGTCACGTGCAGGGTGATTTTCGGGAATGTTCAGTGCTTGGAAGTTGTAGTAATCCAATTCAACCTCGGGGCCTTCCACAATCGAAAATCCCATGCCGATAAAGATGTTTTCAAGCTCTCTTTGAACCTGCGTCAAGGGATGGATATGACCTGTGGGGGCAGGGGTTCCGGGCATCGTGACGTCAAGCTTTTCCTTTTTCAGCTTTTCTTCAAGAGCCTTTGCCTGCATCTCCTGCATTTTTTGTGCCAAGGCTTCTTCAATGCTTGCACGAACCTCATTTGCAAGCTGACCGATAATGGGACGTTCCTCTGCAGTCAGCGTACCCATTCCGCGCAGAACGGCGGTCAGTTCGCCTTTTTTTCCAAGATATTTGATTTTGATCTGCTCAAAATCTGCGTCGGGAGCCTGAATCTGCTCCAACGCCTCGCAACGAATGCGGGAAAGCTTTTCTTTCATTTTTCTTACATCCTTTCTGTCTTTTTGCGGGGTTGGACGGCAATAAAAAAACGCCCGTCCAACGATCAGGACGAGGCGCAACACCCCCGCGGTACCACCCGATTTTCGGCGCAAAGCCAACACTTTGATGGCGGATAACGGTGCCTGCCGTATCGGACTTGGACTTTATAGATCTTGATCCGATCTGCTCCAAAGGGAAATGCCGTACGCATCGGTATATGCCGTTTTCAGCCACGACGGCACTCTCTGTGGATACGCTTGATGCGCGGGCGCACTTTTTCAACGCATTTATTTTACCGAATAAGTATAACATATTTCTCTTTTTTTGTCAAGTGGTTTTCAAAAATCTTTCCTAATTTATTATATAATAAAGCCGCAGGATACGCAAAGCATCCTGCGGCTTTTGTCAGTTGCTTACTTTCCGATCTTATCCCATGCGATTGCGGGGAACTCGGCAAAGATGGATACCGTTTCACCCTTATCGTCTACGTAGGTGTAATCCTTGTAGTTTTTGAGATTGGTCTTGCGGAAATAAGCGGGAATGTAATAGGTATTGGAGACCTTGGTCAGATCCTTGCTCACAATCACTGCATTCTGGTTAAAGATCACGGGGATCACGGGCATATCTTCAAGCAGGATCGTTTCTGCCTTGTGGAGCAGAACAGCCTTTTGCTTGGTCCAATCCGAGGTCTTGGTGGAGGGAGTAATGCCGTTTTCGGCGTAGATAGCACTGACGATCTCATACAGAGTACGGGCATCGGCAAGCTTTGCTGCTTCTGCTGCCTCAGCAGCTGCGGTGTTAAAGAGTGCAACCGAAGCAAAGATTGCCTCTGCGCCTGCCTGAACTGCGGTGGTCTCATCGGCGGAGCTTGCACCTGCAATATTGGCAACTGCGGTGATTGCAGCTGCAACCGAAGCCTCAAGCTCTGCCTTCTTAGCAAAGGTCTGTGCCGAGGTCTCATAGGATCTCTGCAATTCAAGGGTTGCATTTTGCAGTGCGATGATCGCCTTGTTCAGCGAGTTGGTCTTGTCCGCCTTGGTTGTCAGGGTAGGAGCCTTGGTTGCCAAAGCACTTGCATCTGCTGCCAGAGCGCGAGCGCTTTCTGCAAGCATTGCAGCCGTTTCAATGTAGGGCTGCTCGGTCTTGATCTTTACAAGATTTTTGGAGGTCGTGGTGTCAAGGCTTGCAAAATAGGGGATGTAGTAAATCGCTTCCATCAGATTATCGTAGTTGATGTTATAGTAACCGGTGGAGTTCTTGTTGTTGATATAGCCGTTGACATCCTGACCTGTGGTAGCATCTTTGTAGGTTACGGTGTCAAGTCCCATACCCGAGAATGCGGTTGCAAAGTTGGAGAGCATGGAGTATGCGTCAACCGAATATGCGTTATAGTCAAACGCGATAACCTCATAGTTGTTGCGCTTGATCGACTCAACGAACAGGTCGTCACAAACGTCGGTAGGAACCGCGCCCACTTCCTTGAGGTAGTCGTTGTTTGCAACGGGAGAAACCTCCTCAACGGTTACGTTAAAGCCAAGGGCCTTCCAAGATTCTGCAATCATGTTCACAATGGTGACGTGCTGCTCATCGTAGGAGGGAACCTTAATGCTGAAGGAATATTTAGAAGCATCAATTCCGGCGTCGGAAAGGAGCTTTCCTGCAGCGGCGGTATCGGCAGCGGTGTTGAGAATGTTACCGCCAACGGTACGGAAATCGTTTTTGGAAATCTTTCCTTCATTAAATACACCGGGGCAGACAAAGCCGGAGGCTGCTTTTGCATAAACAACAGCAGATGCAATGGCGTTACGGTCAATGGCAAGAGAAAGTGCCTGACGGACTGCCTTGTTGGAGAACAGCATCGAGCCGTTGCCACCGTCATTGATCACAGCATATTCATTCATGTAGCAAACAAAGGTAGAAAGCGCATCCGTGATCTTTGCGTTTTCGGTAACAAATGCGTCACCGCGCAGGGAAGCGGGAATGCTACCGATGTAAAAGAGCTTGCCGTTTTGGTAGTCCTCAAGAAGCTGTGCATCGGTCTTGGTGCAATCTACCAAAATACGGTAGCCGGTAACAGAGGAGTTGATCTTGTCGCGCTTAACGTCACGGAGATAGTAAACGTTACGCTCAAGGTAGAAGTAGTTGACCTCTTTCATCACCGAGTATGCCGCGCCATATTCGCCGCTGGCATCCTTTGCGTTGTCGTCTCTGACTTCAATGGAATTGCCTTTGTCATTGAGAATGTCGGAATAAACGATCTTACCAAGCTTAAAGGGACCGCTGGTAACCATTGTCGAAGGCTTCTTTGCCCAGTCCTCGTTCTTGGTAACGTAGTTCTCCAAGAGGGGAGCGGTTGCAACACTGGTCAAATTGAGAATAAACTGATCGTAATCGATGGGACCCTCAAAGGTGACCTTCAAGGTATCCACGCTGACAGCCTCAATACCGACGTTACCAATGCTTTCGTCGCCTTCCTTTACAGCACGGGCATTTTTGATGTCAAACAGAAGGGATGCTGCAGCAAAGCCGTTGGAGGAGGTCAACAAACGTCTCCATGCAAAGGCAACGTCATCGGCACTCAGCTGAATACCGTTGCTCCAGAAGGTTTCGTGCAGTGTAATTTCCATATAATGCTCGCCGGTTCTTTTATCCACGAGAAATTCGTAGTCCTTAACCAAGGATTTTTTGACGTCGCCGTCCTCCTCAAGGGTGAACAGAGTGTCATACATCAGGCTGACCACGTTGAGCGTATCTGCGTTATAGTACGCGTTTGCGGGGTCAAAATCGTAGATGTCGTCGGTCAGGTACATGGTGATGTACGCGCCGAGATCTGTTTCTTCCTCGTCTTTGCTTGCACAGCCTGCAAAGCAAAAGAGAAGCATAACAGCGGACAAAAGAAGTGCAATGATCCGTTTTGACATGGTGTTGAAAATCCTCCTCATAAGTGAAAAAATCGGAATTGGCGCCATGACGCCATACGTACCCTTATATTATATACTATTTCCTATCAAATTTCAATAGATTCCCAAATTTTTTAATGTATATTTTGTTAATTTTCTTTTCAAATTAAGTATCAAAGCTACTTTTTTCAGAAAAAAAGGGGATCAGATATGGATTTTAGGGTGAGAAGTGACCTTGCCTGCGAAAATTACCGAGATTTAAAGCAACCTCCCAAGGGGGTGGAATGCACTACGGAAAAGTTAGGTCGCTTGATGGTCAGCCGATTGAGAATCAAGGATGACGAGGCGGCTGAGGAGCTGGGCAAGCCTTGCGGCAGCTACGTTACCGTGGAGTGCGGGTACTTTCATCTGATGGGGGAGAGAGATCGGGCGTTATTGGTCAAGTTGCTTACAGGTGAGATGCGCGGAATGTCCGAGCGCCTTTGCGGTCATCTCCCAAATGCCGAAACAAATATTTTTGTGGCTGGTCTTGGGAATGCGGAAATGACCACGGATGCCATCGGTCCGCAAACGGTACGTCATCTGACCGAAACACGGCATTTGCGTGAGCATGAGGGAGGCTTGTACCGAGAGCTTGGTTGCGCGTCGCTGTCCGCTTTGGCACCGGGGGTGCTTGGACAGACGGGAATCGAGACCTTGGAGCTTTTGCGCGGTGCGGTAGCTTATGTCCGTCCTGACCTGATCCTTGTGATTGACGCGCTCGCGGCAAGAAGCTGTGTACGTCTGGCATCCACGGTACAGATCAGTGACGTCGGCATCGTTCCGGGATCCGGCGTCGGCAATCATCGTTCCGCCATTACAAGAGAGGCAATGGGTGTTCCCGTGATCTCCTTGGGTGTTCCCACCGTTGTCAATTCGGCAACGCTTGTGTGGGATGCGCTTTCCGAGGCGGGAATATGCGAAGTGGGGGACTCCTTGCAAAGGGTTTTGAAAACAGGGGAGAGCTTTTTCGTTTCTCCAAAGGAATGCGACGTCATCACCAGGGAGGCTTCCAAAATTCTTTCCGAGGCCATCAGCTCCGCATTTATCGGCGGCTTGTAAGAGGAAGTCATAAATCCAAGCGGGCGCGCATAAGGTAGAAAGACAGAAAAGCATTTGTTGGAAAGGAAAATGAAAAATGGATCCACGACAGATACGTGAAAGCCTGCCTTCATCGGCAGAAAAGATTCAACTTGACGGTACTTTTCGCACAAAGTACCGCGGTTTTGCCGTGTTTTTGATTTGTTGTGCGCTTCTGCTTGCCGCCTTTGCCTTCAGCGCGGTATGGATGAACCGAGGCGGCTTTGATTGGTTTTTTTCAAAGAACGAGAATGTGGGAACAGAAACGGGAGACGGGACAGATACGGGCTTTGAAACCGAAAGCTTGCCTATATCTGAGGACGGAATTCCCGAGGAGCTTCCCACAGATGCCACTCCGATCGTTTCCATGGATTTGAGCTATCCCTCGCTTGGCACTTCGTACATCCATAATGAAACAGTGTATGCACCAAGTGTTGCAGAGCTTTTGTCGCGCCCGCTGACGCTTCCCAATAACACTGATAAGCCCACTGTTCTGATCTTACACACCCATACAAGTGAAAGCTATCTTCCAAAGGATACCGCCTACGTGACCTCTCCCATGGGAGACCTGACCTATTCACGCGATCCCTTGCAAAATATGCTTGCGGTAGGTGAGACGCTTACCCGTGTACTGAATGAAAAAGGCATCACCGCCATTCACTGTACGGTGATGCACGACGATCCCACCCTGAGCGGCTCGTATGAGCGAATGGAGGAAAGCGTCAAAAAATATTTGGAAATCTATCCAAGCATCGAGCTTGTGATCGATCTGCACCGTGATTCTGTAACAACCGCGGGCGGGGAGATCGTCCGCAGCAGTGCAGGCATATCGGGGGAACCGACGGCGCAGGTCATGGCGGTTGTGGGGACAGACGGAAACGGAACCGATTTTCCGCACTGGGAGGAGAATCTTGCTTTGGCGTTGCAGCTCCGAGAGCGGTTAAATCAAAACGGGGCAGCTGTCTGCCGCCCCGTATCCTTGCGCAATGCTTCTTTTTATCAAGAGCTTGCCAAGCACTCTTTACTTTTGGAAATCGGCACGGCGGCAAATTCCTTGGAGGAAGCCAAGCGCGCCGCGATCCTTGTTGGGGAAGCGCTTGCCGAAATGATTCAATCCTTGCAGACTTGACGCTTGCCGCGAAGGCAAAGATATTCGACACCGATCAAACCGGCACCAATGGCAAGACCTGCTCCAAGACCCAAGGCTCCTTGCTCCATCGCACCGATCACACCTACAAAACCAACCAGGGAAACGGCAACCGTAAAAGCCTTCAAAACAGCTTTTGCTCTTGCCGAGGTCAGTGCTTTGATCATGATATAAAGATATGAAAGAAGCTTATCCAAGCTCTTTTGCAGTCTGCCTGCAGGCTTTATTGCTTCACTGTAATAAGCTTCAAAAATTCTTTTATTGGAACTAAAGTCTTCGTTTTGTTGAAAATAAGCGTTCATTTTACACCTCGTCAATACCAAAATTGGAACTGCTGTGCCTGTATTATAACACACTTTTTTTGCTTTGTCAATAGGTTTTTTCCAAAAAAAGAAAAATATTTTCAAAAAACCCTTTACAAACGACCAAAAAAGTGTTATAATATTACCGTAAACGGAAAACGGAGGTGCTAAATGGAAACTTATCTTGATCGGATCAAACGGCTCAAAAGCGAGCAACACCTGACAAACGATCAGCTCGCGGAAAAATCAGGGATCCCACTTGGAACGCTGAGTAAGATCCTTGCGGGGATGAGCGATTCCCCAAAGCTTTCTACCATGATTTCTCTGTGCGGGGCACTTGGCTGTTCGGTGGAATACATCGTCAGCGGAACGCCTGAAAATAATAATAATTATCTGTTAAGCGCCGATGAGATCCGCTTGATGGAAGCCTACCGTAGTCTTGACCGTTGGGGAAGAGCTTTGGTTGAAACCGTGGCGGAAAAGGAAGCGGAGCGTGTGCAATCGGGAGCGGCGGCAACCGCAGAGGCAGAGATAACGGCAAAGCCTGCGGCACGGGTTTTGTCTCCTATCACACCCGTCAACCGCTATGCGGGTGAACCTGTGGCGCGCACGGGTAAAAGACAGATCTCTCTGTTTGATCTGCCGGTTTCCGCAGGTGTCGGGGTTTATTTGGACGAGGCTTATGCAGAGTCGATCACGATCCCTGATAGTGACAAGACTGCAGATGCAGACTACGCGCTTCGCATCAGCGGTAACAGTATGGAGCCTAAGTATCATGACGGAGATATTCTGCTTGTGCAGAGCAGTGACAGCGTTGAGCACGGCGAGCTTGGCATCTTCCTTTTGGACGGCGCAGGCTTTTTCAAGGTGTTTGGGGGCGACCGCCTGCTTTCTCTCAATCCCGATTACGGACCGATCTTGCTTAAGGATTTTTCCAGCGTTGCTTGTAAGGGGCGCGTTGTCGGTCGGTTAAAGCGCAGATAATCAAAACTATATAGAGGTAAGGGACTGTTTTGTTCGAATTTGAAAATCGGACAGGACAGCCCCTCCTTTGGAGAAGCTTATGTCAAATAGCAATTTACATAAAAATCATCGAAAAAGAATGCAGGAGCGCGCCGAAAAAAACGGATTGGAAGGCTTTTCGGATCACGAGCTGCTGGAAATGCTGTTGTTTTATGCACGTCCGCGCGTGGATACCAACCCGATTGCCCACGAGCTGATCAACACCTTTGGTTCTGTCAAGGGCGTGCTTGACGCAGGTACGGATGATCTGTGTCGGGTTGACGGTGTAGGTCCTGCGGCAGCAAATCTGATCAAATTGATTCCCGAGCTTTTGCGACGCTATGAGCTTTGCGCGCTCCGAAAGACGGTTTGCTATAATGAAATGGAAAAGATTGCCGCATTTATGCACCCGTGCTTTATCGGCTTGGATACCGAGCGGCTCTATCTCGCTCTGTTCAACAGCCGCATGAATTTGCTGGACTGTGTGTTGATCTCGGAGGGAAGTGTAAACGCCACCGATTCGTCGTTGAGAAAGATTTCCGAGCTGATTTTGAATAAGCGTGCAACCTGTGTCGTGCTTGCACATAATCATCCGCAGGGCGTTGCTTTTCCGTCGGAGGCAGACCTTTGCACAACCTCAACCATTCAGGAGTTTTTGCGACCGCTCAACGTTTCGATTTTAGAGCATTTTATTTTCAATGACCACCGATATTATCCCATTATGTTCCATCATTTCAAAGCGCTGCGCCCCACTCGTGCATCCGGACTTTACAGCGCGGATTTTTACGATCGCTTTTACCGTGACCTGAAAAAAGAAGGGGAGATTCAACCACTTTTTGCCAAAGATGTTGAAAAGTGCAAGGAAAATGAGCAAAAATCCCAAGATTAAATACCAAACGCCTCGGAGTCTTTACAAGGACTTCGAGGCGTTTTTGATTAATGTTTATTGAAAGAGCGGCAATCGCTCAGCCGAGCGATCAAGCCCGTAGCGTGCGTTTGCTCCAAGAGCCGATACAATGCGGAGCAAGCGGTTGTATTTTGCAACGCGCTCACTGCGGCAGGGCGCACCGGACTTGATAAAGGGGGCATTCATTGCCACGGCGAGATCCGCAAGCGTCGTGTCCTCGGTTTCTCCGCTTCGATGCGAGGGAATAAAACGGTATCCCGCATTGCGCGCCGTGGTAATCACGCTAAGAACCTCGGATAGAGTTCCGATTTGATTGGGCTTGATGAGGATCGTATTTGCGGCACCGCGACGGATCCCCTCACAAAGCCTTTTTTCGTTGGTTACAAACAGGTCGT
>JAGANE010000099.1 GCA_017624395.1 Clostridia bacterium | reverse complement strand
CACGGCGGCGGGCCGGAGATCAGCGACATGATGTCCCGCCTGGGCAAAAAGCCCGCCTTCGTGGACGGCCTCCGGGTCACGGACAAGGAGACTGTGGACATCGTCCAGATGGTGCTGGCCGGCAAGGTCAACAAAACGCTGGTCAATCTTTTGGAGATGACGGGCGGCAAGGCAATGGGCATTTCGGGTATGGACGGCAGATTGATCGAGGCAAAAATCAAGGACGAGCGTCTTGGATACGTTGGAGAGATCACAAAGATCCATATTCAGCCCGTGGTTGACCTTTTGGAAAAGGGGTATATTCCCGTCATTTCCACGGTGGGCTGTGACAAGCAGGGCAATAATTATAATATCAACGGTGACACTGCCGCGGCGTATATTGCAGGCGCGCTTGGAGCCGAAAGATTGATCATGATGACCGATATTGCGGGCTTGCTCCGCGATAAGGACGATCCCGACACACTGATTCCAAACATTACCGTTTCCGAGGCGCAGGCGCTTTTGGCTGACGGTACGATCTCGGGCGGTATGATCCCCAAGATCGATTGCTGTATTGAGGCAATCCAAAAGGGCGTTCAAAACGTGATCATCATGGACGGCAGAGTTCCGCACTCGATCCTCATGGAGCTTTTGACCGACGAGGGTGCGGGTACGATGGTGACGGGTGGCTGATATGAGTGACGTAAAAACAATAGACCAATCCTACGTAGCAGGAACCTACAACCGCTTTCCCGGAGAGATTGTTTCGGGCAAAGGCTCGGAGCTATTTGATGAGACGGGAAAAAGATATATTGATATGGGCTCTGGCATTGCGGTCAATTCCTTCGGGATTTCTGACGAGGTCTGGAAGAATGCCGTGATCGAGCAGCTTGGCAAGGTTCAACATACCTCCAATCTGTATTATACCCAGCCGTGCGCGCGTCTTGCAAAGCTGCTTTGTGAGCGCACGGGAATGAAAAAGGTCTTTTTTGCCAATTCGGGGGCCGAGGCAAACGAATGTGCCATCAAGGTGGCGCGGAAATATGCAGCAGAAAAAAAGGGCGCGGAGTATTCCACCATCATCACTCTGCAAAACAGCTTTCACGGCAGAACCCTGACCACACTTGCGGCAACGGGGCAGGAGCATTATCATGAGTTGTTCCAACCGCTGACCCCCGGATTTGTGCATACCCCTGCCAATGATACCGAGGCATTGATCTCGCTTGCAAAAACGCAAAAGGTAGCGGCAATCTTTTTGGAATGTGTGCAGGGCGAGGGCGGCGTGATTGCTTTGGAAAAGGATTTTGTTCAAAAAATTGCCGCGTTTGCCGCAAAAGAGGATATTCTTTTGATGGTGGATGAGGTACAAACGGGGAACGGACGTAGCGGCACTCTTTACGCCTATATGAATTACGGTATTACCCCCGACGTCGTGACCACCGCAAAGGGGCTTGGCGGCGGACTTCCCATCGGTGCGGCATTGCTGGGAGAAAAGGTGCAAAACGTGCTTGGCTTTGGAGATCACGGCTCTACCTTTGGCGGCAATCCCGTGGCTTGCGCGGGAGCGATCACCGTTATCGAGCGTATGGACGAGGACTTTCTTGCCGAGGTTCGTCAAAAGAGCGAATATGTCTTTTCGGCGTTGCAGGGCAAAAAGGGCATTGCTTCGGTCAGCGGTATGGGACTGATGATCGGAATTGAAACCACTCGCCCCGCAGGGGAGATTTTAAAGACTTGTATGCAACACGGTGTGCTTTGTCTCACCGCCAAAAATAAGGTTCGTCTGCTTCCCGCACTCAATATTCCCATGGAGCTGCTTGCCGAGGCGGTAGAGATCATCAAGTGTGCTTGCGCAGAACAGGAGTAAGGTATGAATTTAAAGGGCAAACATTTTTTAAAGTTGCTGGATTTTACCCCCGCGGAGATCGAGGGACTGTTGGATCTTGCGGCAGATTTGAAGCAAAAAAAGAAGAACGGTATTCCACACCGCCTTTGTGAGGGCAAAAGCATTGCCTTGATTTTTGAAAAGAACAGTACCCGTACCCGTTGTGCCTTTGAGGTGGCGGCGGCGGACCTCGGAATGCATTCCACTTATCTTGACCCGTCCGCCTCGCAGATCGGCAAAAAGGAGAGCATTGCCGACACCGCGCGTGTGCTTGGCAGAATGTATGACGGCATTGAGTATCGCGGATACGGTCAGGAGATCGTTGAGGTGCTTGCAAAATATGCGGGCGTACCCGTGTGGAATGGGTTGACCAACGAGTTTCATCCTACGCAGATCCTTGCCGACTTTTTGACGATCCGTGAGCATTTTGGTACTCTCAAGGGCAAAAAGCTTGTCTATATGGGAGATGCACGTTATAACATGGGCAACTCCTTGATGGTTGGTTGTGCCAAGATGGGAATGCACTTTGTTGCCTGTGCGCCGCGTGCATATTTCCCGAATGATGAGCTTGTCAATACCTGCAAGGCAATTGCCGCCGAGACGGGTGCTGTGGTTGAGCTTTGCGAGGATTCCAAGACAGCCGTCAAGGGTGCGGACGTGATCTACACCGACGTTTGGGTGTCGATGGGAGAGCCGGACAGCGTTTGGAAGGAGCGCATTGAAGCGCTTTCTCCCTACCGTGTGACAAGTGAATTGATGAAAACGGCAGGAGAACAGTGCCGCTTTATGCATTGCTTGCCTGCATTCCACGATCTGCATACCGTGATTGGACAGCAGATCTACGAAAAATTCGGTATTGATTGCATGGAGGTCACCGACGAGGTCTTTGAGTCGGCGCAATCCATTGTCTTTGACGAGGCGGAAAACCGTATGCACACCATCAAAGCGGTGATGGCGGCAACGCTGTAAGCCTTTTAGGCAGCTTGTTTTTATGGGGAAGGAGCTTTTTGAAAAGGCTTCTTCCCCAAAATGATTTAAAAGCATCTCACCGTTGCCGTAAAGAGGATGCAGAGCAGGATCCCAAGGGCGGTGGGAATGAGTGCGGCAAGGGCTGCCCATTTGAGGCTGCCCGTTTCTTTTTTGACCGTGAGAATGGTCGTGGAGCAGGGCCAATGGAACAGGAAAAAGAGCAGGACACAAACGGCGGTTGCCCAGGTCCAGCCGTTGGCGATCAAAAGCTCCCGCGTGGCGACAAGAGAGGGAAGCTCGGTCAGTGTTCCGTTGGCAAGATAAGTCATGAGAATGAGAGGGAGAACAATCTCGTTTGCGGGAAGCGCCAGAATAAAGGCGAGCAGGATCACACCGTCCAAGCCCAACACATGTGCAAAGGGATCCAAAAATGACGCGCAATGTGTCAAAAGTGTTGCATCATGGACCGTGACATTGTCAAGGATCCAGATCACAAGTCCTGCGGGTGCGGCAACGGCAACGGCGCGTCCAAGCACGTATAGCGTGCGGTCAAGGAGGGAACGCACCAGCACCTTTGCAATTTGTGGGCGGCGGTAGGAGGGAAGCTCTAACGTAAACGCCGAGGCTTCTCCGCGCAAAAGCGTGACAGAGAGGAGCTTTGTGACAGCGAGCGTTGCAAGAATGCCCAACAAAATGAGCAATGTCAAAAGCAGTGCCGCCGTCAGGGAACCGAGCGCTCCGCCTTTAGAACCAATAAAGAACATGGTCAAAAGTGCAATGAGTGCGGGAAAACGTCCGTTGCAGGGAACAAAGCTGTTGGTGAGGATCGCCAGCAACCGCTCGCGCGGAGAGTCTATGATGCGACAGCCCACCACGCCCGCCGCATTACAACCAAAGCCCATACACATCGTCAAAGCCTGTTTTCCGCAGGCGTTACAGCGTTGAAACGGGCGGTCAAGATTGTAGGCAATGCGCGGAAGATACCCCGCGTCCTCCAAAATGGTAAACAACGGAAAGAAGATCGCCATGGGTGGCAGCATCACCGAGATCACCCAAACCAACACGCGCAGGGCTCCGTCCACAAGTGCGCCCTCCAGCCACGGCGGCGTACCGATGGCGTACAGAAAAGACGAGAGTCTTTCCAACAGCCAAAAGCCCGCATTTGAGAGATATGCCGATGGGATATTGGAAAAGCTGACGGTCAGCCAAAAAACAAATGCCAAAAGCAAGAGCATGATGGGATAAGCAGTCCATTTTCCCGTCAGAATTTTGTCCAATCGGCGGTCGCGTTGGTTCCACTGTGCCGCTTTGCGATCAATGACACCCTTGCAAAGCTCCTCGGCGTATGAAACGGTTGCGGCAGAAAGCAGATCCTGCAGGGCATCGCGGTCAATACCGCACTCGTCAAGTATCCTCCAAGCCTGATCAAGCGCCCGACAAAGATCGGGATTTTTTAAAAAGGTGTCGCCCAGATACGATTCTATTTTACGTGTCAAGCTTTCGTCGCGGTCTAAAAGCCGCAGGGCAAGCCAACGCGGCTCCAGGTGTCCCGTGTAGCATCCCTCCAAAACCGCTTCGGGAATGGCGATGGCGCGCTCAATAGCGTTGGGATAGGGGATCTTGAGCGCAAATTTTTTGGGCGGAGTATGGATCTCCTCCCAAAGTACCGCACTCAGATGTGAGAGCGTTGGCTTTTTCTTTGCCACCGTGCCGACCACGGGAACACCGAGACGGTGAGAGAGCAACTCAAGATCGGGGAGGATCCCTCTACGCTTTGCCTCGTCCATCAGGTTGACGCAGACCACCACGCGCGCGCCGCTTTCTATGATCTGCAGTACCAGGTTGAGGTTGCGTTCCATGCAGGAAGCATCACAAACCGCAATTACCGCGTCACTTTCCCCAAAGCAGATAAAATTGCGTGCAATCTCCTCCTCGGCAGAGTGAGCAAAAAGCGAGTAGGTGCCGGGCAGATCGACCAGAACGTATCCCCCCTCCTGGGTTTTACAGTAGCCCTCTGCACACGCCACGGTCTTTCCGGGCCAGTTTCCCGTGTGCTGATTCATGCCTGTGAGCGCATTGAAAACGGTGCTTTTTCCCACGTTGGGATTGCCTGCCAGTGCAATGACAGGGGTGTTGGAGGAGGGCTTGTGAAGAATAAGGGCTTCTGCCGCCAAGACTTCTCCTTTCGATTTTTTTTGGAATTTCACAGCTTTATTCCTCCCTTGCTTGCGGCGTGATCAAAACCTGACGTGCATCCTCATCGCGCACGGCGATCACCGCACCGCGGATAAGGTAAGCGCGCAGCCCGCCACCGGGACTTTGACCAATACATTCTATTGCCGTATCCTCGATCATGCCAAGATCCTGCAATCTTCTGCGCAAATTTTTTTCATTGAGGAGCGCGTACACAAAGGCACGGTCGCCTACCTCCATTTCACAAAGCATTTTGGGTTGTACCGTCATATCAAAAAATCCTTTCAGGCGTAAGCATTCCGTTATCAGCGTATGGAATTTTTCGACACGGGGTTACAGAAAAAACCAAAAAATAAAAGGTCATTTACCGAGAATTTCTTGACAAAAAAATGCAGATACTGTATAATATAAGTAACCAATAAACTTGTAAAGGAAATGAAGCATGGTCTTTTCCTCACTTCTTTTTTTATTTGCCTATCTGCCGCTGACGCTTTTATGCTATTATTTTGTGCCGCGGCGTTGGCGCAACGTGGTGCTGTTCCTTTTCAGCCTGATTTTTTACGGTTGGGGAGAACCGATCTACGTGATTTTGATGGTGCTTTCCATCACTACGGCGTATTTCTTTGGCTTTTGGATTGAAAAATATCGGGAGTCCGATCCCAAAAAAGCAAGGACGGCAATGATCGCATCGGTTGCCGTCAATTTGTCGTTTTTGTTTTTCTTTAAATACTACAACTTTTTTGCCGCCAATCTTTCGCTCCTTCCGTTCCTTCATATCCCCGTGATCGAGGGCTTGGCGTTGCCTATCGGAATTTCCTTTTACACCTTTCAAATCATTTCTTATACCGTGGATCTTTACCGCAGGGATTGCAGCCTGCAAAAAAATTATATTTCCTTTGGTACCTACGTCACACTGTTTCCGCAATTGATCGCAGGACCGATCGTGCGGTACCGTGATGTGGACAGGCAGCTGACAGAGCGGCGCGAGACGGTAGACGATTTTGCCGCAGGTGTGGCGCGCTTTTCCTGCGGTCTTGCCAAAAAGGTGCTGGTGGGGGATATGCTGTTTGCGGGATACGAATATTTTAAGAGCATGGCGGCGTTTGAAAACACCACGCTTGGCGCATGGTTGACGATTATTTTGTTTACCCTGCATCTTTATTACGATTTTTCGGGATATTCGGATATGGCGATCGGTCTTGGAAAAATGATCGGCTTTCACTTTCCCGAAAACTTTAACTATCCCTATATTTCCAAAAGCATTACCGAATTCTGGAGGCGTTGGCACATCTCGCTCTCCACGTGGTTTCGGGAATACGTTTATATTCCGCTCGGAGGCAACCGCCGCGGAAAGCTCCGTCAATATTTCAACCTTGCCGTGGTGTGGCTCCTCACGGGCTTTTGGCACGGTGCCAATTGGAATTTTGTCTTGTGGGGACTTTATTTTCTTGTGATTTTAATTTTGGAAAAAGCATTTTTGTTAGAGCTTTTGGAGCGGATCCCCTCCTTTTTCCGTCACGTATATGCCATGCTGCTGGTAACGGTTGGATTTTTGATCTTTTCCTATACCGATGCCGCCGCAGGTTGGGTGTGCTTTCAGGCGTTGTTCGGGATCGGTTGCGCGGGCTTTACAAGTGCCGTGGCAAGCTATCAGCTACTGCGCCTTTTGCCGCTGATCCTGATTGCCGCAGTGGGAGCAACGCCGCTTCCGCGCAGACTGTATCAAAAAATCACCGACCGCTTTGCATGGGCAAGGGTGCTGATGCCCATTCTGTGTACCGCATCGGTCATCCTTTGCACCGCTTATCTGGTGGACTCGACCTTTAGTCCGTTTGCCTACACACAATTTTAAGGGGAGGGAAGAAGCATGCAAAAAAAGATCAATCTGATCACCTCGGTGCTTTTTGCCGTTTTTGTGCTTGGCTTTGCCGTGGCATTTTGGATTCTGCCCGACAATTCCTTTTCGGCAGAGGAAAACCGTAGCCTGCGCACCTTTCCCACCTTTGATTTTGAGCGGCTGGCGTCGGGAGAATTTTCGGACGCGATCAACGATTATTTTGCCGATCAGTTCCCCCTGCGGGACACCTTGGTGGGACTTAAGGGTGTGACCGAGATCGGACTTGGAAAGGGCGAGAACAACGGGATCCTTTTGGGCGAGGACGGGCAGCTTGCCCAACGTCTGTTTGACGCTGACGGCTTGGGAGATACCGAGCTGGACGGCTTTTCCGTTTCTCATATCCGCGCTTCTGCCGAGGGGCTGAACCGCGCGAATGCCAACCTTGAAGCGCCGTTTTCGGTGCTTTTGACGGGACGGACGATCGACGTGACGGCATCCTCCTTTGCCTATCCCCAAAGCATCAGTAACGCGCTGCAAAGCACGCTGCGCCAAGCTCTGGATGGGAAGTTATCCTTTGTGGATACAATCCCCACACTGCGAGAGCGACACGAGACGGGGGAATACGTCTACTACAAGACCGATCACCATTGGACAACACTTGGGGCATATTATGCTTACGTGGAGACCATGCGGTCGTTTGGTATGGAGGACGAGGTCCTTCCTATGAAGGCGTTTGACTGAAAAAACGTTTCCACCGAGTTTTACGGCACGGCGTGGTCGGCGGGAGGCATGAAATTTGTTCCTCCCGATACAATGGAGCTATGGCTTTTGGGCAACGAGGACGAGTTTACCGTGACGGCGGACGGCAGGGATTTGGACGGCTTTTACAGCATGGGCTACCTTGCCAAAAAGGACAAATATTCTACTTTTTTGGACGGCACGCACGATGTGGTAACGGTAAAAAAACGCACGGACGAGGAACGGCAGACGTTGGTGATCTTCAAGGATAGCTTTGCCAATGCGTTGGCACCCTTTTTGGCACAGCATTTTGATCTTGTTCTGCTCAATCTTTCCTCGGTACGAACCGATTACACCGACGTTACCGCCTACGCGCGGGAGTACGACGCTGACCGCGTGTTGCTGGTCTATACCTTGGAGAACGTCATCACTGCCGATAAGCTGACGCGCATGAGATAACGATAAGGAGACATTATGGAAAAAAGACTGAAAAAAGCGGCAATCACCGTTGCCGTGATTGCCGTGGTGCTGATGCTTGGCGCTGTGGTGCTTGGTGTGCTGAACGCGCTTGTGGGGAACGGTGAATGGAACCTTGGCTGGAACGACTACCGTTACGATGAAAGCGGATACGAGATTGGAGAGGGAACGGTTGCAAGCGATGCGGTGACAAGCATTGATCTGGATTGGATCGACGGTGAGGTGGAGATCATTTCATGCGATGACCGCTACATTTCCATCTCCGAGCATGCCGACGAGCCGTTGCCCGAGTCTGCCGAGGTGCGTTGGCGTGTGGATGAGGACGGTACCTTACGCATCAAATACCGCAAATCCTCTTGGTTTTTTGCGGTTGGATCGGGCAACCGTCAAAAAAAGCTGACCTTGCGAATTCCCAAAGGCTTTTTTGATCGGTTGAATGAAATCAACGTTGCCGTGGAATCTACCGACGTGGTGATGTACGACGTTTTTGCCGCCTCGCTTTCCTTTTCCTCCTCCTCAGGCTCTCTTGGTGTCAAGAATTGTGTTTTTGCAAGCCTTTTGGCGGAAACTGCCAGCGGAAATATCATTACCGAGGGCGTGGTTTCTAACGAAATGACACTCAAAACCAAGAGCGGTGCCGTAGATATGCGTATGGATCTCGCACCAAACCGCCTTGGCATTGCCACGGTCAGTGGGGACGTGACGTTGCGCCTTTTGCCCGAGCTTTCGGTGACTACGAAATGGACAACGGAAAGCGGTAGAGTTTCCTTTGACCTGCCTTTGACCGAGACAGATGGAAAGTATATTCTCGGCGGCGGTGTCAATTCCTTTGAAATTGAGACAGTGAGCGGAGATCTGACTCTATTGACGAAAAAATAATTGCGACATCATTCCAATCAACATAAAAAATGACCGTACCCGAGAGAGATCTCAAGGGTACGGTTTTTTTGTGGGGGCGCGTGCCTCCGGCGTGGCGCGGTTTCGTGGGGAACTTCTGAAAAAAAGTTCCCCCAAGAAAAAACGCGTTTTCGCAAAAATAAATTGTTTTTACAAGCTATCTACCAAAGCACAGATGTTGTTGATTTCGGTTTCGGGATCACGCCACCAATCCATGCTCCAGATGCGCTTGATGTGCCAGCCGCGCGACTCCAGATATTTTTGACGGTGGGAGTCACGCTCACGCGCCGATGCCGCAGTGCTGTAAAGCTTACCGTCACACTCAATGCCAAGCACGTACTTGTCATTCTTGCGCACCGCAATGTCAATGCGGTAGCCTCCGATACCAACCTGCGTGTCAATGTCGTAGCCGCGCTCGCGCAGGGCGTCGGCAACCTTTTGTGCGTATTCGGTCTCAATGGCAGCGGGAACGATGCCAAAGGTCTCACCAAAGGAGCGCAGGATCCGTTCTGCATCCTCCTTGTCGCCGTTGCTGATGGCAAAGGCGTATTCCAGATAGAGCTTGAGGATCTTTGGACCGTCGTTCTTAGCATCGTCAATATCCAGCTCTGCGGGACGGAAGGAGGTGACGATGTGGATCTTTTGCTTTGCACGGCTGATGGCTACGTTGAGGCGGTTTTCGCCACCCTTTTGGTTAAGCCAACCAAAGTTGTGTACCAACCGTCCGCTGGTATTCTTGGCGTAACCGATGGAGAACATGATCACGTCACGCTCGTCACCCTGCACGCTTTCAATGTTCTTGATGAACAGACCCGTGTCCTCTCCGTTGTCCTTGCGCGACATTTCGGCACGTACCTGCAAAGCAAAATCATGATCCTTGACCGATTCCTCATCGATCACGTCGTAGATCATATCACGCTGAGAGGCGTTGAAGGCAATGACACCGATGGTTTCGTTGTTCTTTCTTGTTTGGAAGAACTCCTTGATCAAGGCAACGATCTTTTCTGCCTCCTTACGGTTGGCACGTCCCTGCCATACGGCGTTTTCCACCTGATGCACCTCAATGGGAGGCTTTTCGGGCGTGTCGGTGTTGGGATCAACAAAGAGTCTGCCTTTATAAAATGCGTAGTTGGAGAAGTCGATCAGCTCCTCGTATTTGGAGCGGTAGTGGGTATTGAGCAGAATGTCGGGGTAGCGGAAGCGCGCCAGATCCAAGAGGCTTTCCTCCTCAAGAGCGGCAGTGATCTCTGCATCCTCGTCCAACAGATCCTCATCCATCTCAAAGCGACCCTCGCCAAGGCTGGAGGGACGGAGCTGCTTGTGGTCACCCGCAATCACGACCTTCTTGGCACGAATGATCGAGGGAATGCTCTTTTCCACGTAAAGCTGTGATGCTTCGTCAAAGATCAACAGATCAAACAGATCGTTTTGCTGGGGAAGTACCTCGGAGACCGCGTCGGGGGTCATCAGCCAGATCTTGATTGCCTTGAACAATTCAAAGTCAAACTTGCGAACAAACTTGGAAACGCTTGCACGGCGACGGCTTTCAATGGCTCTGTTGATCTCGCCCTTGCGCTTGGAGCCCGTAATGTAACGGACATCATCTGCAAGCACCTTGGCAATGCGTTGCTTGGCAAGCGCCTGCTTTTCACCGATGGCGCGCTCGATTGAGGAAATGATCTTTTCAAACGAAGCCACCTTGGGCATCAGCGTGCGGTTGTCCATTTCAAAGCGTTGGATATGCTCAAAGAGAATGGTGTTGTAAAGCTCGTCGTTCCATTCAATGACTGTGCCGCCGCAGATCTTGTGGATCTTGCGCAGTGCGGTGAGGTAAAGATTTTCATGATCTGTCAGGCTTGTGACCACGGGCTTGAGGTTTGCATATCCTGCGGTAAATTCCTTCAAACTCTGCTTGACCGCCTCGGGCTGCTCCATGATCAGGCGTACCACGTAATTGGTTGCCGCCTTGTCAAAATAATCCTTGGTTGCCTGCGTAATGTCGCGTACCAAGCGATTTTTGGCGGTCTGGCGCTTGAGGAAGGGCAGATTGCGCCATTCATCCACCTTCAGGATCAGCTCATCGATCGAGTCGGTAAAGAGGATCAGATCGTAGTTGGAGAGCGTATCCTTCATCTTAAGGAACCACGGATACCTTTCAATGGTCAATTGATAATGATCAAGGCTATCGGTCAGTTGTCCGTTGGCAAACTTTTTGTGGATTGCCGCAACCTCATCGTAATTGAGGGCAAGAAGCTCCTCGGTGATCATGGTGCGAATGGTTTTATAGGTTTTGATCTGCTCGTGATTTTGCAGATTGATGCGGCGATTTTCCATGTAAAGGAGATACGGCTCCACGCCAAACTCACCGGGCGTAAACAGCTTGTCCGCAATGACCTCCAATGTGGCAACGTCGGTGTCGATCTCGGCAGAAAGCGCACTCAGATCGGGTGCCTGCAGAGGTGCATTGGCATCGTTGCTGTACAGCAGACGCTCCAATTGCGAATAGAAAAGATTTTTGTTATTGGCGTCGTCCATAATGATGGCGTAACGCGAGAGCGTGCCAAGACGCGAATAAACGACGTCAAGAGCCGTCTTTTTCTCGGATACCATCAAAACGGTTTTTCCTTCATTGACAAACTGCGTGATCAAGCTAGTGATGGTCTGCGATTTACCCGTACCGGGAGGGCCCTCCACCACAAGCTCGTCCATGGTTTCTGCCGCGTGAAGAACCGCCTCCTGCGCACTGTTGAGCGCATTGATATAGACCAGCGAGTTTTCACTGATGCTGGGTTGTTTTTTGTCGGGGTGGTTCAATTCCAGACCTGTGTTGGAGTGGTCGGAATAGAAGTCGGTCTCGCCGTATTCGGAAACCAGATCGGAGACCAGACGGTTGATCAGTCCTTTGTCAAGGATTTCGTCAAAATCGCGTTGGATCGAGTTGGAGTAGGCAGGAAATTTTCCGATGACGATGTTATGCACCAGCTTCAACGTACCGCGTGCATAGTGCGGGAAGGAGTCACCGGGATATTCCTTAAATTTTTTCAATTCATCGCTTTCGTATTCAATGCGAATATCGTTGGCGGCGTAGAAATCAAGCAAGCCCTGCAAAAAGGTGTCGGGGTTGGCTTCCTCCAGCGTGCAATCGGGGAGGGGCTTGACGATGCTGTTGAATTTATCGTGTGCAAGGATCAGTGTGCCGTTATAAATGACGTCACGCGTTGGGTCTGCGGTGACCGTGATGTTTGCCGTGGAGCGATCCAAGGTGACGGGGAACAGGCAAAGGGGCGCACGGATGCCAAATTCTCCGTTGACAAGATTTCCCTGAACAAAGGGGTAGCCCACGTAAAGATCGTTTTGACCCTTGTCACGCAGGTCGCGGACGGTCTCACGGATCAGTCCCACCAGATTGCGGTAGCGCTCACGCGTGGGGTCGGTACGCGGCAGATCCTGCGAGGAAACGTCGGCGATCGTAATCGGCTGTTCGGCTTCAAACAAGATCTCTAAGGGATTGTAGCTGCCCGATGCATCAAAGAGATCGACGGCATATTTGGAGGAAAGCTTGGGCATAAACAGCATGCGGTTGTTGCGGTTGATATTGATCAGCTTTTTGGAAAGCTCGCGCAACGTCGTTTCCACGTTTTTGTTTACGGGGCGATCCTCTCTGTCATCGGTGCCGTTGTATTCGTTCAGCACCGCAAGAAACGCCTGTGCGTAGTTTTCTACAAAGGCGGGGCCAATGCCGGGAATACTTAAAAAATCGGAGGGCTTGCGGGGCTGCAAGCGGATCATTTCGCGAATCGCGTCCTCGCTGCATACGGCGGGAGTTCTGCCGGTTTCTCTTTTTTCGCGGTCCTTCAGCTTTTGCCGCAGGGCAAGGAGATCCTCAAACAGCTCCTCATTAGCAATGTTTTTTTGGATTTGTTCCATTTCGTCCGTGTATCCTTTCTAAAGCTTGGAGCAGAGCGGTGTCACGGCTCTGATTATTCTCTATATTAAGTATAGCATATTTTGGTAGCCTCGTCAAGCGGTTTTTGTCAACTTCCCATGAGAAAAGTTTTTTGATGTTTGATCCTGTGATTTGGTAAATATATACTAATTTTTCCAAAAAATGCCATGCAAAGAGAAAATTTTGTTTGGTAAGGTTTGATCGGATCAAAAAATAGCAAAAAAAATGAAAAAAATTCAAAAAAATTTTCAAAAAACTATTGCACATTTTTGATTTATATTGTATAATATAAGCAATGGTGGTGCAAAGTGGTGCAAAGTTCCTAAAAATGGAGCAAAAGTGGCACGGCTTTCCATCATTCAAAATCATCACAGGAGGAACGCGCAATGTTTGGCGGCGAGTACAGACACAATCTGGATCCCAAAAACAGAATATTCATTCCCGCAAAGCTGCGCGATGAGCTTGGCTCAACCTTTGTGGTGGCAAAGGACATTCGTGAAAAATGCCTGAAGGTTTATTCACTTCAAGGCTGGGAAACATATATTACACCCTTGCGTGAGCAAAAAAGAAAGCTCTCCGAAAAGATCTTACGCTTCCTGCACGCATCCTTGGTGCAGGTAACTCCCGACTCGCAGGGAAGAATCGTGCTTCCCACCGAGCTGGTACAGCACGCCGAGATCGATAAAAACGCCGTGATCGTGGGCTGCTGCGATTACGCGGAGATCTGGGCGGAGGAGATCTACGAGGAAATGAAGAAGGACGAGGATATTTCCGCGATCCTTGCCGAGCTTGAGGAGCTTGGACTGTAAAAAGAAAAAAGGAGCAGATCATGAGCGATACGATCCAATTCTCTCACAAGCCGGTGCTGCTGGATGCCTGCCTTGACGGCTTGAAGATCCGCGCAGGTGGAACCTATGTGGACGGAACTGCAGGAGGCGCGGGGCATAGCTCGGCAATCGCCGCGGCTTTGGGCGAGGGAGGCAGATTGATCGCGCTGGATCAGGACGAGACCGCGGTTGCGGTGGCGACCGAAAGGCTTTCGGTGTTCGGTGAACGCGCACGGGTCGTCCGCAGTAATTTTTGCGAGGTTGAGGCGGTTTGCAAAGAGCTTGGTGTGGAAAGCATTGACGGAATGCTGATGGACCTTGGCGTATCCTCTTATCAGCTGGATACGGCAGAGCGCGGCTTTTCCTACCGCGCCGACGCGCCCTTGGATATGCGCATGGATAAGCGCAATCCGCTTACCGCAAAAAAAATAGTCAACGAATATAGCGAGGATCGTCTTCGTAAGATCCTCTTTGAGTATGGTGAGGAGCGTTTTTCCTCCCGTATTGCAGCAAACATCGTACGCGAAAGGGAAAGAGCGATGATCGAAACCACAGGGGAACTGGTAGAGATCATCAAGCGCTCGATCCCCGCATCCAACAGAGACGGCGGACATCATCCGGCAAAGCGTTCATTTCAGGCGTTGCGCATTGAAGTGAACGCCGAGCTGGATGTGATCGCACCTGCGATCCGTTCCGCCGTGCGTCTGCTTTCACGCGGAGGCAGATTGGCGATCATTACCTTCCATTCCTTGGAGGATCGCATCGTCAAGCAGACCTTTGCCGAGCTGGCAGAGGGGTGTACATGCCCTAGGAGCTTTCCCGTTTGTGTTTGCGGCAATAAGCCAAAATTAAAGATCATTACCAAAAAGCCGATCCTGCCCGATGCCGAGGAGCTGGAGATCAATCCAAGATCACACAGCGCAAAGCTTCGCGTGGCAGAAAAACTGTAGGAAACTCTATATAAAATAAATGAAAGGAATTGGAAAGCATGGAAATCTGCGAAATCAAAACAGTAGATGCATCT
>JAGANE010000098.1 GCA_017624395.1 Clostridia bacterium | reverse complement strand
GTCTGACTCCCGACATCATTGACCGTGACATCGTTTATTTCCAGGATTATGAAGGCACCTCCGTTCCCACCGAGGTTAAGGTGGACAGCACCGGCGCGGCTGCTACCGTATCCATTGTGGACGGTCAGCTCGTCATCGACAACACTGCAGCCGAGAACACCGAGGCAGGCGTTCTCTTGGTTGACGGTCTTCCCAAGTACCTGACCGGCTATGAGGTCAAGGCTACCATCACTCTGCTTGAAATCGAGAATATTGATACCGAGGCAAACCAAACCAAGTATGCTGCTCTCGGCGCAAACTGGGTCAACCCCACCAAGTACAACGCAGGTTGGGTACGCTACAACGGTAGAGTCAACTTCCAGGTCAGAAACAGCACCTATAAGGATATCGGTTACAACGTTACCGAGGGCAAGACCGATAAGACCGATGCAAACGTAGCAGACGATCTTAAGCTTCAAACCGGCTTGAACGTTTCCTACGAGCTGCGCATCAAGTTCTACAACAACACCGCTGACCTCTACATCAACGGTACTAAGATCATCGCAGGTGAAAACTTTGTTGACAACGCTACCGGTGCCATCGGTATCATGGTCAAGGGCGGTGTCAAGGTTGCTGTTGATAACGTTTCCTACAAGCTCACCACCATCGCAGATCCTACCTCCGACGACGTTGAGATCGATCTGTGGCCCGATGAGACTCCCGCACAGCCCAATGCTTACGAAACTCTTCCCCTGCCTTACATTGATGAAACCAATGAGGAAGGCAAGCCCTACGGCACATGGAAGGCAGGCAACAACCCGCTGTATGCTCTGGCTGATGGCGAAACTCCCTTCCTGGAAAGGAGAAACACCGGCTCCGATTCTACCCCCAACGGTCCCTACAAGAATCCCAACACCACCATCACGATTGGTGCGGGCTTCAACTTTACCAAGGGTATCGGTATGCACCCGATGGATCCCAACAACCCCGTTAAGGGCAGCATTCAGTCCTACACGCTGATCGACATCAGCAAGTACACCGCAGAGGGAAGCACCACTCCCGCAGATACCTTCCACGCAGTGGTTGGCTTTACCAATGCAAACGCACTCAACGGTAACTCCAATAACACCTGGGGTGTTGAGTTCAAGGTTTACGGTGATAAGGTTGGTGACGGTAAGAACTTTGAGCTGCTTGCACAGACCTCCGATCCGATCCTTCTGAGAAACATCGGTGAGTTCAACGTTGACATTACCGGCGTCAAGCTTCTCAAGTTGGTCGTTATGGTTCCCGAGGGCGCTACCACGCACGCATCCTCCGCTTGCGCATGGGCAGATGCTTATATCTTCAAGGCAGACGCAAACGCAGTGAAGCCCGATTACTCGGCACCTGTAACGCCTCCTCCCTCCGGTGATGGTGATGGTGAAGGCGACGGTACCACGACTACCGATAGCACTACCACTACTACTGGCACTCCCGAAACTCAGGCTCCCACCGGCAACGAAAACACCACGACCACCGCTCCCGACACCACCGAGGCAGGATGTGCTTCCGGCATTGGTGCTACGGTTGCAATGCTGGTAACGGTTGGCGCCGCAGTGACCTGTATTCGCAAAAAGAAAAAAGAAGATTGATCCGTTTGATTTCGGATAACCCCGGGGGCTGCCGAAAGGCAGCCCCGCTTTTGATCCTCGTCCACACGGCGCGAGGAGTTGCCCTCGCAAATTTTGCAACGATTGGTTTTGAAAAGCAAACGGCGAGAGTAAGTCCTCGCTCTGCGTTGACAAAACGTCAACCCAAAAAATGAAAGAAAGGATTTTTGTTTATGAAAAAGATCTTATGCATGCTTCTTGTAGCACTGATGCTGCTTTCCGCACTGTCCGCCTGCACACCCGACGGAACCGAGGAGAATACCACCCAAGGCTCTACCGAAGCCCCTACCGAAGGGGTGACGGGAGAGGAAACGATCCCCAATGATCAGGATCGCGCGCTGACGCTGGCGGCAAACGGTGCAAGCCAATATACGGTGATCATCTCTGCCGAAGTGGATGACGCGAGCCGAGGCGTGATCAACAACTTTATCACGGGCTTTGAAAATAAAACGCAGGTCAAGCTGACACTCAAGACCGATGCCGAGGTTGCTACCGCAGGACAGCATGAGATCATCGTTGGCAATACCGCAAGAGCCGAGAGTGCCGCACTTCGGGCATCCGCACCCTATGCGGGCTACGCCATGCGTCTGGTGGATGATAAGCTGGTGGCGTATGGAGAAAACGCCGACGCACTGTTAAAGGTGTTGAACAAGATCATTTCGGGAATGGAGAAGGATGGGAACACCTATACCTACCACGGCTCCAAGAACATCAAGGGCTCGGCATACGCGCCGTTTTCAAGCCTTCCGCGCTGGAAGGGCGGAACGCTGGACGATCTGTGGGCACTTGGTGACGGCAGCTTTGCGGTTACGGTGGACAATACCACGTCCGAAAGCTTTGACAAATACCTGACGCTTCTGAGTGAGGCGGGTTACAAGCAGTACACCGTCAATACCATTGCAAAAAACCGTTTTGCAACCTACACCACCGAAAAATACGAGGTCAACGTGGCGTTTTATGCCAATCTTTCCCGTGCGCGTATCATCGCAGAGCCGCTTGGTTATCTGCCTGTCCTGACTGCTCCCACCTATGAGAAAAAGGTGACGGCAACCCTGACGCAGTTTGGTGCCGAGGATTGCTACGGGGATAACGGCTCACTCAATACGGGAACCAACTCCGGCGGCACCTCTATTTCCTGGTATGACAATGACATGCGTAATTCCTCGGGCAATGCCGTAGCCTTTGGACTTTCCTACGTGATCCAATTGGAGGACGGAAGCTTTGTCATCATTGACGGTGGCACATACGTTACCGAAAACTCCTATTACGAGGGCAACGAAAAGGATATGATTGCCCTGCTGGAATTTTTGGAGACCAAAAATCAGGGTACGGGATATTCCAAGCCGCAGGTGACGTGGATGATCACCCACGCACACAGCGACCACATGAGCCTTGCCTGCAAATTCCTTGAGACCTACTACAACCGCATCAACGTTACCATGGCGGCGTACAGCTTTCCCGATTACACCGATCCCAACCTTGTGACGGGTACGGAAAGCGGAAAGAGCTACGTGAACAGATTTAAGACCGCAATCAAGACCTACTATCCCGAGGCGGCAATGTTCTCCTTCCATGCAGGGCAGGAGATCCTGCTTCCGGGCTGTGAGATCGAGATTTTGCAGACCTACGAGGATTATATCCACAATGACTCGGGCGAGAACGGCAATCCTTACAACTTCCGTTGGCTCAACTATACCTCTGCGGTATGGAAGATGCATTTTAACGGTGTGACCTATTTAAGCATGGGAGATTTGGAGTTTACCACCGTGGATCAATTGGTCAACGTATACGGTGCATATCTCAAATCCGACATCATGCAGGTCACGCACCACGGCTACAGCGGCGGGCGCGAACGCTTTAGTATGATTTTTGCCAATAATACCAACGTCCCCACCATTTGTCTGTGGCCGACAGACGGATCGCGCTTCTTTGACGATAGACGAAGCGGAAAGGTGAGCGCAACCGATTTCAACAAAACGCTTCGCCAAGGCGCGGCTTGCTACCATTTCCATGCGGGACACCGTGTGACGGTTTCCTTGGAGGATCTGTCGGTAAGTGTAGACGGTGAAAAACTGACCAAGGACGATCTTGGAAAGACCTACAACCGATAAAATATTGGAAACAGTATAGAAAACATATTGAGATCAGGAGATCAAACAACGATGGAATGGAAGAATTTTTACACGGGAGGCAGGATCGACCTTGACTATACCTCGGATATGGAGATCCGTGTGACCACCGTGGAGGAGACCGATGGGGCCGATTATCGGGCGTGTCATGCGGCATTGCTTGCGGCGGGCTATGAAAAATATACCGAGAACGAGATCGTTGGCAATCTCTTTGCCACCTTTACCAAGGGTGATGAGGTGCTTCATACGGCATTTTACCCCACGCTCTCACTTGCTCGTCTGATCACAGAGCCGCGTGGCTATCTGCCTCCGCTGAACGCTCCCATCTATGAAAAAAAGAAGTCGCCCTCCATTACACAATTTGGAGCCGAGGATTGCTACGGTGATATTGGAGAATTGCACATTGAGGAAAGGGAGGATGGCAAAAAGATCCGCTACTACGACGGCGATATGCGCTTTTGCACGGGTTCGGGAGCGGCGTTTGGAATGTCGTACGTCCTGCAATTGGAGGACGGAAGCTTTGTCATTGTTGACGGTGGCTGTCATGTTCCCGCTAACGAGTGCTACGAGGGTAACGACAAGGATCTGGACGCGCTGTTGGAGTTTTTAAAAACCAACAACGAGGGAACGGGCTACGAAAAGCCACGCGTGACGTGGCTGGTCACGCACTCGCATCCCGACCATATGTCACTGCCAAACCGTTTTTTGATCGTCTATCACGATGAGATCGAGGTGGAGCTTGTCGGCTTCAGCTTTCCGAATTTTGACGATCCGCAACTGATGCTCGGTAAGGAATCCGTGCAGATCGCGGGGGATCGTGTCAAGAGATTCCGCAACCATATCCGCGAGAATTACCCCCATGCAAAATTCTTTTCCTTCCACGCAGGGCAACGCTTGTTCCTGCCGGGCTGTGAGCTTGAATTTTTACAGACGCACGAGGATTACCGCCACCGTGACAAAACCGAGGACGGGAACCCCTACGTGTTCCATTGGCTCAATTTTACCTCTCCGATGTGGAAGATGAAATTTGGAGACCGCACGGTGCTGTTTATGGGAGATGGTGAGTTTGCTGTTGCCGATCAATTGATGGACGTGTACGGCAATTATCTCAAAAGCGACGTATTGCAGGTGATCCATCACGGATACAGCGGAGGGTTGGAGCGTTTTAGCCGTATCTTTACCGAAAACGAGGGCATCACCTACTGTATGTGGCCCACCGACGGTACACGCTTCTTTGACGAGCGTCGATGCGGTGAGCATCCCGATACTTATTTCAATTATATATTGCGCACGGCACCCAATTGCCGTCATTTCCATGCGGGACACCGCGTTACCGTCAAGTTGGACGACATGACGGTGAGCGCCAAAGGGGAGCCCCTGATCTGCGACGACCTTGGGCAAGATCTTTGATTTGACAGAAAGGAAGCATTATGAAATTTCAATTACAGGAGATTCGTTCTCTTTCCCAAAAAATTTTTGAAAAGGCGGGCTTGTCTGCCGCTGACGCCGAGATCATCACCGACGTTCTTTTGCAAACCGAGATGCGCGGTGTGTTTACACACGGCTTTATGCGCTTGGAGAGATACGTGGATTGTATCCTTTCGGGCGGTATCCACACCGACGGAGCACTGCGTGTCGTATATGACAGCCCCTCGTGGGCATCGGTGGACGGTGGAGACAATCTCGGTATCGTCGTTTCCTACAAGGCAATGAAGCTTGCCATGAAAAAGGCAAAGGAGAGCGGTATCGGTGCCGTCAACGTTTGCGGAAGCCATCACTTTGGCGCGGCAGGCTACTATACGGGTATGTGTGCCGATGCAGGCATGGTGGGAATGTCGATGAGCAACGGTGACGTGCTGATCGCCGCCACGGGAAGCCGTGTGCGCACCATTGGAAACAACCCGTTTTCTTATGCTTTCCCTGCAGGAAAGTACGACAAGATCGTTTATGACATTGCCATGAGTCATACCTCCGACCGTAAGGTCGTGCAGATGGCAAACGAGGGCAAGCCCCTGCCTGCGGGCTGGATCATCGACCGCGACGGCAATCCCACCACCGACGCAACCGAGTACGAAAAGGGCGGTACGCTCATGCCCTTTGGCGGCTACAAGGGCTACGGTATGGCAATGATGGTAGAGACGCTTGCCGCAACGCTTTCGGGTGCGGCAATGACGCAGAACGTACACGCATGGAACACCAATCCCGCCGAGGGAGGCAACGTGGGGCATTTCTTCCTTGCCATGGATATTTCCCGCTTGGGAGATCCCGATACCTACCGTGCGCGCGTGGATGCTATGATCGATGAGATCAAGGCGTCACCCAAGGCGGGCGGGGTGGAAAAGATCTACTATCCGGGTGAGATCGAGCTGGGCAAGCTGAACCGCTGTCTTGACGAAAACACGGTGGAGATTGCGGACGATACGGTCCAAAGCATCTACCGTGCCGCCCAAAAGCTTGGTGTGGCACTTTGACACATTCCATTTTTTAAAAGGAGAATTAAAATGATTGGAAAAGAGCCTTGGCAGGGTTATATTGAGCCGTTTTGTCTTTGGGGAAACATCTATTTTGTAGGAACGATTCCCGCCTCCACTCACATCGTGGATACAGGGGACGGATTGATCATGTTTGATTGCGGCTATCAGGAGTCACTGTATCTGATGCTGGAAAATATGCGCAGGATCGGTCTTGATCCCGCCAAGGTCACCGACGTTTTCGTTACCCACGGACACGTTGACCATTGCGGCGCGGCAGAGGCGTTTCGTCGTTTGTTTGGTGCAAAGATCTGGATCAGTGAAATCGATGCCCCCTACGTGCGCGGAACAACAGCGCAGGATATGACTTGGGCACGCGAATACAAGATGCACTTTATTTCGTTTGAGCCCGACGGACTTTTGCACGACGGTGACGTCATTACGCGTGGAAATACCACGATCCGTTGTGTTGCCACCCCCGGACATACGCCGGGTGCCACCTCCTTTATTTTCAATGCCACCGACGGTGCGCGCACAGTGATTGCAGGCTTGCACGGCGGTGCGGGCATGAACTCGCTTGCCAAAAAGTATTTGGAGGAGAACGGCTTGCCGCTTTCCCTGCAAAAGGCGTTTCGCGATTCGATGGAGCGGCTTTTGACCGAGCACGTGGATATTTATCTCGGCAATCATGCTGCACAAAACGGAACCCCCAAAAAGCTGGAGCGTATCAAAAACGGTGAGCCCGATGCATTCCTTGACAGTGGCTCTTGGGGACGCTATATCACGCGTTGCATTGCCGCCATTGACGATCTGGTTGCCAAGGAGCAAGCGTAAGCGATAAAACATTCCGTAAAATAAAAAGCGAGGGTGTCGCAAGCATGCGACACTCTCGCTTTTGTAATGTATGAATCAATTTTGCAGCTTCTGCTTTCGGATATCCTCTCCGAGAAAGGGAATGACGCGATACTCACCGATCAAACGGCTTGTGATGCGGTCGGTGTAGAGCCTGCGCAGCTCCTGGGAGGAGAGATTGGTGCTGATGACCGTCGGCTTTTGCAGATTGAGGCGCGCATTCAGCACGTGATAAAGGCAGGAGAGGGTAAACTGATTGACCACCTCGGTGCCAAGATCGTCAATGATCAAAAGATCGCACTCGGTATAGCGTGCGGTTCCGTCTCCGTCGCTTTCCGCCACACCGGCGCCAAATCTCTTGGCTTCAAAATCCGAGATCATCCCCACTGCGGTGTTGTAATAAACGTCGTATCCGCGTTCGATTACCGTGCGTGCAATGGAGGTGGAAAGATGCGTTTTTCCAAGCCCTGTGCCACCCAAAAAGAGCAGACTTTCGGGAGCCTCCTGCTCCGTGCCGAGTGTAAAGCCCTCGGCATATTGCTTGATTGCGGCAAAGTTGCGGCGCATCCGCTCGTAAACCGCGGGGTCTGCCTTGTAATAATCCAGTGAAAAATTGTTAAACGACTGTTTTTTCATCAGCCCCGCAAGCCCCGAGCTTTCCATG
>JAGANE010000097.1 GCA_017624395.1 Clostridia bacterium | reverse complement strand
CCCTCGCTGCGGAGCGCGCCTGCTTCCTTGACTGCGTTCATCGTGCCGTATTTTTTTAGGTCGTCAAAGGCAACGACCTCTGCGCGGATAAATCCGCGTTCAATGTCAGAGTGGATCTTTCCTGCAGCCTTGGGTGCCTTGGTACCCTTACGGATTGTCCATGCACGGCACTCGTCGGGACCTGCGGTCAAAAAGCTGATCAGACCCAAAAGGGCATAGCTTGCTTTGATCAAACGGTCAAGACCGCTTTCTTCAATTCCGAGGTCGGCAAGGAACATTGCCTTTTCCTCGCCCGAAAGCTCTGCAATTTCTGCCTCGATCTGACAACAGATCGGAATGACCTGCGAATGCTCGGTGGCAGCATATGCCTTGAGTGCGGTATAAGCGTCGTTATCGGTGGGTTCTCCCGATGCATCGTCCTCGCTGACGTTTGCCACGTAGATGACGGGCTTGCGGGTAAGCAGGGGAGTGTCGTAAAGGCATGCCTCCTCGTCGTCGGTCAGCTCTACCGTGCGTGCGCATTTTCCTTCTGCGAGAGCCGCCATCAGCTTTTCAAACACAGCAAGCTCCGCACCGTACTTTTTGTCTGCCTTCATTGCCTTGCGAGTACGGTCCATGCGGCGCTCCAAAACCTCCATGTCGGCAAAGATCAATTCAAGATTGATGGTTTCAAGATCGCGCATCGGATCGATCTTTCCGTCCACGTGAATAATATTGTCATCCTCAAAGCAACGGATCACGTGCAGGATCGCGTCTACCTCACGAATGTTGGCAAGAAATTGGTTGCCAAGCCCCTCACCCTTGGAGGCCCCCTTACAAGACCTGCAATATCCACAAATTCAATGACTGCAGGCGTGTATTTGTTGGGGTGATGCATCTCTGCCAAAAAGTCCAAGCGGCTGTCGGGAACCGTAACAACGCCAACGTTGGGTTCAATGGTGCAAAACGGATAGTTTGCGGATTCGGCTCCCGCATTGGTCAGCGCGTTGAACAGGGTGCTTTTTCCAACGTTGGGAAGTCCTACGATACCAAGTTTCATAATGATCTGTCTCTCCTTTGCTTTGGGGCATATATTGTACTCAATCGGTATATCTTAAATATTATATCATAAGATTATATTTTTTTCAATAGTTCTTTTTTATTTTATTTTTGATTTTGAAAAAAGATTGTTTTCATGGATGCCGCCGTGTTTTTGATCTGTTGCTCGTTGTAGTATTTATACGGCGTGGTTTCGGCAAGACAATATCCGTCAAAGCCAATCTCGCGGAGTGCCTGCTCAACAGCAGGGAAATTGACGTCTCCGGACAAAAGATCCACGTAGCTGTTGCGCCCCCCGGGATAATAGCGATAATCCTTGATGTGTACGGTGGCGATGCGTTGCTTTCCCAAAATGCGTATCCAATCCTCGGGATATCCAAAGGGGATTGCGTTTCCAACGTCCAGACAAGCCTGCACGCAGGGGGAATTGACCTTGTCCAAAAAATCCCTAAATTCCAACGGGGATAACAAAAATTTGACCCACCAATTTTCCACGGCAATGCTGATGCCCGCTTGCTCTGCATATTCCTTGATTCGAAGCATGCCATCCATCGCTCTTTGATAGGCAGTCTCATAGGGAACGATCTCCTCTGCGGGGGTAATATCCTCACGGCCAACGACGCCCGCAAAGGTCAACACACTTTTTGCACCAAGCTCCGCGGCACGGTCGATCAATCTGCGCAACGTATCAAAGGCATATTGACGCTTTATGGGATCGTTGTCGCTCAGCTTTCCGCGGTAACGGCTTCCTGCGTAAAGAACGCTGCAGATTTCGATCCCGTAGGCACGTGACAATTCCTTGGCGTTTTGAAAATCACTTTCGTTACCCGAAAGTCCAACAATGCCCTCATCTGTTAGGGCAGCCTCATAGCCCGTAAAGCCGACGTCTCGGATCTGTTGAAAGACCTCCTGTAGAGGAGTGGAGGGGTGAAAGCTTGAAAAGTTAAAACCAAATTTCATAAAAAACCTCTTTCGTTGATTACGGTTCAAGTGCAAACAAAGCAGTAGTCACCCGAGCCGATGCGAATTTCAAATGTGTCCGCTGTTTCCGCGCAGAAAAGGATCCCTTCGGTGCTTTTTTGCCATTTTCCGTGCTTCCAAACGTTTCCGCGCGTTTCTTGGATTACAGAGATCGCATCGCCCATAACGGCTTTGGGAATGTGCAGCGTTGCTTCACTGCCAAACGGAACACCCAAGCGCAACAAAAGCTGTCCGTTTTCCTTTTTCCAATAGCTGCGGATCTCTCCGCTGAGCGTGCGGATCGCAGCATCGACAAACAAAAGCTTTTTGGGGAAAATGGGGTGAATGTAAAAGTGGGAAAAGCCCGCAGAGGCTTCATCAGCTTGGATCCCTGCCAAGCGGCGATAAAGCCAAGCACCGACCGAGGCGTACATGGGATGGTTGTGGGAGTTCATTCCGTCTCCCACGCTGTTTTCCCAACGCTCCCAAACTGTGGTTGCCTCGTTGCAGATCATATATCCCCAGCTCGGATATTCGGTTTCGGTCACCATGCGATAGGCATCCTCTGCATATCCTGTGTCACAAAGTGCCTCCAAAATGTATTTGGTGGTCATGGTTCCCGTGGTCGGATGATGGTTTTGCGAGCGCACTGCCTCTGCAAGACGCTCTGCCACAGCAGCACGTTCTTCATCCGGAACCATGTTCAGGTATAGGGGGAACGCGAGCGCGCCTTGACTGCCGCTTGCATATTGCTTTTTGGCAGGATCAAAAAAGGCTTGATGAAAGGCGATGCGGATCCGCTTTGCAAGATCGCAAAAGAAAATGCGGTCATTCTCCTTGCCGAGAATATCTGCCATGCTTGCCATCAAAAGGGCATCATAGTAGAAAAAGCAGGTGGAGATCAGCGGTGTCGGTGTGATCGCGGAGCGGGGATTGTCGGGGGCGACCAGATAGTCCTTGGCAGATGCCCAATCTCCAAGATCAGTCTCTCTTTGTGTCAGAATCAGCCCCTCGCTTCGGCTTTCCAAAAAACGGAGCCAGCCGACCATCGTGTCATAATGCTCCTCCATGACACGCGTGTCGCGGTTGTGAAGATAAAGCAACCACGGGATCAGAAGATAAGCCGTGTCTACGGGATCTCCGTCGTGCTTGCGGGAAAAGAGGGCAGGGGCAGTGTCCTTGATCGCCCCGTTGGCGGGATCAATGGTATCGGAAATGTCACGCTCCCATTTGCTCAAAAAGAGCGGAACGCGGAAGTTATACATCATCTCCTCCACGCGTACAGTGACATCGTTCAGCCACCCCATGCGCTCGCTTCGTTGCGGACAGTCGGTGGGAATGCTGTGCATATTGCTTCGCTCTGTCCAAAGAATATTCTGGTGCAAACGGTTCAAAAGCGGCTCTCCAGAGGTAAAGCGACCGATTTCTTTGACGTCATTTGCAACGATGCAACCAACAATGTCCGAGGAGGTGAGAAGCGTGTCACAGCCCTCGATCTGTAAATAACGAAAGCCGTGATAAGTAAAGTGCGGCTCGTAAATTTCCTCCCCGTCACCGCGGAGAATGTAGGTGTCCGTCACCTTTGCCTTGAGCAGATTTTCTTGATTGACAAGTCCGTTTGGATATAGGAGCTCGGCATAACGGAAGCGAATTTTCTTACCGCGGCTTCCCGACAGACGAACTCTTGCCCAACCCGCAAAGTTCTGTCCAAAGTCGCAGACGTAGATGTTTTCCTTGGGAGAGGTGAGAGCAATAGGCTCGCGCGTACCGATCACTTTGATCGGTTCCATGGTTTGTGCAACGATTTTGCCGAGCGGAGCCTCGGTCCTTACGGCAGGCTTCCAGTCGTCATCTATCAAAAAATCGGGGGAGTTCCAGCCCTTCTTTTCCATACGCGCGTCGTAGGTCTCTCCGTCGTAAAGATTGTTTTCCGTAATCGGGGAGGGCGCGGTGAACCAACCGTCACTCTCACCGCTAACGATTGCTGATCTCGTTCCGTCCTCAAATACCAATT
>JAGANE010000096.1 GCA_017624395.1 Clostridia bacterium | reverse complement strand
CATCAGACCGAGATTTCCCTCCTGAATCAGATCCAAGAAAAACATTCCTCTGCCAACGTAACGCTTAGCAATGCTGACGACCAGACGCAGGTTTGCCTCCACCAGCTCGGTTTTTGCAGCCTCATCCCCTGCCATCATACGCTCGGCAAGCACCTTTTCACGGTCGTTGGTCAACAGCGGAACCTTACCGATCTCCTTGAGATAGAGGCGCACGGGGTCGTCGATTGCAAGCCCCTCCTGCTCCAATATCCGCTCCATGTTTTCACCCGCGCCAAAGCTTTCGACCTCGTTTTCAATGGCACTCATTTCCTCGCTGGAAAGCTCCTCGTCAAAGGAAATTCCATTGTCCTCAAGAGTTTCGTAAAGCTTGTCCAAGGTGTCAACGTCAAAATCCAGCTCCTCCATCGCCTCGTCAAGATCATCGACGGAAAGCTTTCCCTTTTTCCCTTTTTCGATCAGCTGATCAACGCTGTTCTTTTTTTCTTCCTCGCTTTTTTCCACCGAGACATTTGCGGAGGATTCCAATTCTTCCAGCACTTCATTTCCGTTGTTCTTCATGTTTTATCTGCCTTTCCTTTATGTAATTTCGCTTGTTTTTGTCTCAGGTATGCAATTCTTTCGTCCAAGGACGTCTCCCCTGCATTTCCCTTTTGCTTTGCATCCTTTAGCACGTTTACCGCTGACCGCAAGACCTCGGGGCCGTTGTTGGAAAGCTGCTGACGCGCAATCTCATTTTTTTCTATTCTTCCCATTTCATCGGGAGAAAATTCCATTCCCAAAAGCTCAGGGCGCAATCCTCCCTCACTGCGATGCATTCGCATGATCGCGGCAAAGACGCGACGGTTGAAATCGGTGACAAAATCCTCCTCTGCCAGCGCAATTTCTCCACGCTCCACGGCATTGCGATATTCCTCAAAGATCAAAAGCAATCCCAGCACCGTTTCCTCGGCAGCTGCCGCGCGAGGATCCTTTGCCGCATCGGGATTGATACGGTCACCAAAATTTTTGACCGATGCCTGCGCCTCTCTGCTCTGCTTTGCTTCATAGGCACGCGTTTGCTTTTTTCGGATCTGCTCAACCGTATTCTTCAAAACCTCTACGGGAAGCCCCAAGGCGGGCGACGATTGCGCAAGATAAACCTCTCGCTCCACGCCCGACCAATACTCGGCGATCAGGGCACAAATCTCGTTGGACGCCTTGATGCGATCCGAGCCAACGGTCAGATCGTATTTTGCGAGAATGCGTTCCGATTTGTGATCAAAGCCCGTTTTGCTCTGCTCCAGCACCTGACGGAAGCGGTCGGCACCAAAGCGCTTAATATACTCGTCGGGATCCTTTGCACCGTTCAGCTTCAACACCCGAACATCCATACCGACCTCGCCCAAAATGCGCATTGCTTTATTGGCGGCGTTTTGTCCCGCATCGTCGGCATCGTAGGAAATGATCACCTTTTGTGTATATTTGGAAAAGATACGTGCATGCTCGGGGGTGATCGCCGTTCCCAGAGTTGCCACGGCATATTCAAAGCCTGCGGCATGGAGCGCGATGACGTCCATATACCCCTCACACAAAATCATTTTTTCGGCACAACAGTTTTTGGCAAAATTGAGCGCAAATAATTGCTTGCTCTTTTTAAAGGCGGGAGTATCCGAGGAATTCAGATATTTGGGCTTACTGTCATCCATCACACGCCCGCCAAACGCCACCACGTTTCCCGAAGGATCAATGATGGGAAAGATGACGCGATTGCGGAAATAATCATATGCCCTTCCCGTCTTTTGGCTTTTTCCGCAAAGACAAGCGGCAATCAGCTCCTCGTCGCGGTAGCCCATGCGGTGCATATGATCGGTCAGCGCGTTAAAGCTATCGGGGGCAAAGCCAAGTCCAAAATGCTTGATGGTTGCCACAGAAAGCCCGCGCTCACCATGCAGATACTGCATTCCTGCGGCGCCGAGTCGCTCGTCAAACAGACAAGCTCTGAAAAATTTTGCTGCTTCAAGGTTCATTTCAAAAACGCGCTTGCGGGAAACGCCCGTGTTTCCCATCAATTGCTCGCTTTCCTTGGGGAGCGGTAATCCCGCGCGGTTGGCAAGATACTCCACCGCATCGGGAAAATCCAAATTTTCTGCCTTTTGCACAAAGGTGATCACCGATCCGCCTGCGTGACAGCCAAAGCAGAAAAACATTTTTTTCGTGGGGGAAACCGAAAACGACGGAGTTTTTTCACTGTGGAACGGACATCGTCCCAACAGATTGGCTCCGCTTCGCTTCAGCTCCACGTAGCGACCGATCAACTCCTCGATATCGGTCCGATCCACGACCTCCTGTATAAAATTTTCGGAAAATCTCATAAAATCAGTTACTCCATGCTCTCGGAATAAATAGCTCCTTATAGGTCTCTATCGCGTAGCGGTCGGTCATGCCCGAAATAAAATCGCACACGCACCGCTCCACGCCGTCGGTCTCTATGTTACTGCGGTAATGGTTGGGAAGCTGCTCGGGGTACTTGACAAAATGTCCAAACAGCTGCCCCAGCATCTCCTTGGCGCGGCTATCCTGCGATTTTGCCACGGGGTTGGTATAAACAGCCTCAAACATAAACGCGCGCAAACGGTCGGTTGCCGCCTGCACCTCGGGCATCATGCGGATCTCGTTTTTATCGGTGCTTGCCTCAATGACCGAGGTCACCATTGTATTGATCCGCTTGCTGTGTGTTTCACCAAGGATCTCGCAAAGCTCCCGCGGGATCTCCTCCTTGTGCAAAATCCCCGCACGGCAGGCATCGTCAATGTCGTGATTGATGTAGGCAATGCGGTCGGCAAATTTGATGATTACGCCCTCCAGAGTGGACGCCATACACTTTCCCGTATGGTTGACGATCGCGTCGCGCACCTCCCACGTCAGATTCAACCCCCTGCCCTCATTCTCCAGCTTTTCCACCACGCGCAGACTCTGCTTATAGTGTGTAAAATCTGCCGAGAAAAACTCCTGCATTGCCGCCTCTCCCGAATGTCCAAAGGGCGTATGTCCCAGATCGTGTCCCAACGCCGCTGCCTCGGTCAAATCCTCGTTCAGCCGCAGGGCACGGGCAATGATCCGCGCAATCTGCGACACCTCCAACGTATGCGTCAGGCGTGTACGGTAATGATCTCCCGTAGGAGAGAGAAAGACCTGCGTTTTGTTCATCAACCGACGAAAGGATTGGGAATGGATGATGCGATCTCGGTCTCGCTGAAACTCGGTACGCATATCGCACGGAACGTAAGGATTATCGCGCCCACGCGTCTTTGAGGTCAAAAACGCATACGGGGAAAGCGTGCTTTTTTCACGCTCCAAAAACATTTCGCAAACCGTTGACACAACGCCACCTCCCGACAAAAAAATTCTTTACATCTATAAGATACGCAAAAAAACGCAAAAATACTTTTTTTACGCAAAAATTTAAGAAAAAAAGCGAAAAGCCTCTTTGAAAGGTCAAAAAAGGCTTTTCGGAATGCGGATACAAAAAATTTTGCAATTACAAAATTCTACCGATAATCAAAGCGCTTTCCCCTAATGCTTGCCACGTCTCTGCCGCCGCTCATCTCACTGATCCAACGGAACAGATCCTCCAGCACGGTATCCTTTACCGAGAACAACAGCCTTACGCGATCGGAGAACTCGGTGTCATCGGTGATCGCGCCAAAGCGCGGAAGCTCGGCAAGATATCTTTGATAATCCGAATAGGAGCAGGTCAGCTCCAGTTCGGTGTACTGCTCGTAGGTGATGATATGTGCCGACTCCAACGCCAGCTTTGCCGTGTGCGAATAGGCACGCACAAGTCCACCCGCACCAAGCAGAATCCCACCAAAATAACGGGTTACCACCACCACGGCATCGGTAACACCCGATTTGCGGATCGTTTCCAACACGGGAACACCTGCCGTTCCCTGCGGCTCTCCGTCATCCGAGTAACGCGCAACGATCTCGCCCTTCATCAAATACGCCCACACGTTGTGACGTGCGTCAAGATAGGCGTTCTTCTGCTTTTTGACGAATGCCTGCGCCTCCTCCTCGCTTTTTACGGGCATGGCGCGACCAATAAAAACAGATTTTTTTTCAACAAACTCCGCCTCGCCCTCATGCTCCAGCGTCGTATATAAAACAGCGTCAGCCATTGTTCCCTCTCATTGATTTTTTGCACCTCGTAAAACCAAGGGCATTATATTTCCTCGGGCTCCTTCCAATTCGGATCAAACCGCTTTAACATCCCGTGTACCCTTGCATCCACCACGGCAGTCACCGTCATCGTGTCCGCACCGTATTCCACGTCCTCCACGGTAGCATTTCGATACAGCGTATTCAATGCACCGCCCTCACCGTTGGGAATTTGAAAAACAACGCGCGATTTACCGTCGTGCAGCATATTTTGCAGAACGTCTACCAAAAGCTCTATTCCTTGCCCCGTTTTTGCCGAAACGGCAACCGTGCGAGAATGCTCCGCAGGTGCACCGATCGACGGCAGTCCCGCCGCACCGAGATCGCATTTGTTCAACACGTACAGCGTAGGCTTGCCCGATGCACCAAGCTCGTCAAGAAGTCGCTCGGTCACCTCAAGCTGCGCACGGAATTCCTCATCGGAAACGTCCACCACGATCATCAAAAGATCGGCGTAAACCGCCTCGTCCAATGTAGATTTGAACGCCTTGATCAAGTGGTGGGGGAGCTTGCGGATAAAGCCGACCGTATCGGTCAAAAGCACGCTCTCGCCCGACGGAAGCTCAAATTTGCGTGTCGTTGGATCCAGCGTGGCAAACAGCTTATCCTCGGCAAGAATTCCCGCATCGGTCAATCGGTTGAGCAGTGTGGATTTTCCCGCATTGGTATAGCCGACAATGGCGATCTTGGGAATTCCGCTGCGGTCACGTGATGCTCGCATGGTCTGTCGGTTCTTATCCAGCACGCGCAGCTCCTCCTCCAATGCCACAATACGGTGCTTCATGTGGCGGCGGTCGGACTCCAGCTTGCTCTCACCGGGTCCTCTCGTACCAATACCGCCACCCAAGCGCGACAGATCCTTCCCCTGTCCCGTCAAGCGCGGTGCGGTATATTTGAGCTGTGCCAATTCTACCTGCAATTTTCCCTCGCGGCTAACCGCGTGGAGCGCAAAAATATCAAGGATCAAAATGGAACGGTCAATCACCCGCACCTCTCCCCCAATCTCGTCCTCCAGATTGCGGATCTGTGAGGGGGAAAGCTCCTCGTCAAACACCACCGATTCCACATCATTGCCGTTGCAGATTGCCGCCAGCTCGCGCACCTTACCCGAACCGATCAATGTACGGGGATCGGGCTTATCCTTGTTTTGTATCAGCTTTGCAAAGCAAACGCCTCCTGCGGTATCCAAGAGACGCTCCAATTCACAAAGACTTTTTTCAAGCTCCTCGTTGTCTCCCGCATCGGTACAAAGACCAACAAGCACCGCTTTTGTTGCTTGATATTCCATAAAAGACCTCCCAAAAACATAAAAGTATCCTGTAAGCGAATTCCCCCACTTAAGGTTTTTGCTTTAAGAATGAAAAACAGGCAAGCCGTGTCGCAATCGCGCAGCTTGCCCGTTTATCAAGGAACCAAATTCCAAAAAATTACTTCTGGGAGTTAGCAAGTCTTCTCTTGAACTTGTCAACACGTCCGCCGGCGTCAACAAACTTCTGCTTACCGGTGAAGAAGGGGTGGCACTTGGAGCAGATATCAACCTTCAGGTCGCCGCCCTTAGTGGACTTGGTCTCAACGATCTCGCCGCAAGCACATCTGATCTTGCAAACCTCGTAATTAGGATGGATTCCGTCTTTCATGTTCATGTACCTCTTTTCAAAAATTTGATGTTCTTTGACATCAGAGAACCGCGTCATGCGCGGCAAACACAAGTATTATACCACAAAAGAAAAGAAAATGCAAGCCTTTTTTGAAAAAAGTTTGCATTTTCTTTCATTATTTTAGGCTCTGTCACAGCAAAAGGTTGATTTTTTAGCGATTTTTTGCGAAACGCTTGCGCGTCATTCTGAGCGAAGTCTCGCCGAGATCCCACTTCGGCTACGCCTCGTGCTTTTGGGGCAAGCCCCAAAAGTTCGATCGGATTGCTTGCAATCCGGCTCAGGATGACACCTATGGTGTCCGGCGGGACGCAGTCGAAATCCGACCATCGGGAGGATCAAACGCGATTTTCGCGTTTGGAATCTCGCAAAAAATCAGTTGTTTCATGTGACATAGCCTTATTTTATTGTGCCGCGTCGCCGATGTAAAAATCCGAAAGCCGATAGCGTCCGATCACGGTGTCGGCTTTATTCAATCGGGTAGGCAAGCTGTATTTCAATTGCTTTCCTGTGTTGTCAAGCAGGACGTACACGTTATAGGCACCGAGCTCGTCCCCCTCTTGATTACATGCGTACAAAGCATCCATTT
>JAGANE010000095.1 GCA_017624395.1 Clostridia bacterium | reverse complement strand
TGATTGGAGTCTGCAAAGCACATCTGATAGCCGTTGGAGTTGCCGTGGATCGCATCACCGGTTGCCGAGGGGGTGAGGAAGAACACGTTATCCTCTGCCGAAAGGCTCTTGAACTCAAGGCCCGGCTTGGTGGTTACGGTACCCAAGGACACCTGCATCCCCTTTTCGTAAAGGTCTGCATACAGATTGGGAACATTGGTTGCATCGTGCTTGTCGTCATGCATCACAAGCTCAAATTCAATGCCGTCAAGACCGCCTGCCGCATTGATCTCATCAACTGCAAGCTGTGCGGAATTCTTTACGGCAATTCCGTAAATTGCGGCACCGCCCGTCAAGGGACCGGTCAGACCAATTTTGATCTTGGTGTTGTTCTCTGCGGGATTGGATGCCGCGCAGGATGCCATGCCAAGCACGCCCAGCAAAAGGATTGCGGCGAGCGCAAGTGTCAAAAAACGTTTAGAAAGCTTCATAAGGGATTTTCTCCTTTGATTTTTTTAGCAATCGCTTGCTATGAATATTATTATACTCATTTATTATATGATTGTCAAGAGTTTTTCTTCACAAAATATACGAAAAACTGTAAAAAAATTCATTTTAGAACAGAATTTATACGAAAAAAGTCTGATTTGACCCGTTCTCATCAATAAATTTTTTCAAAAATAGGCTGCAACGACTTGAAGAACCGATAAAAGCCGAGATCGTTGGGATGTGTTCCGTCCACCGTGCAGGAATCGTATTCATCACCTGCAAAAATCGATGCGCCATCCAAAAAATAGACGTTTTTGTCTCCGTCTGCCAAGGCATTCTGATAGGTTCTCATAATCACCGCGCGGCAAGAAGCATCCAGGGAGCGTCTGCCGTAATCGGGACGCGAAATAATGACGTATGGCAGTTCGGGGTGCTTGGCACGCACGGTGCGGTAAAGCTTTTCGTGTGTTTCGGTCAGGCGTTCGGGCGTATTTGCGTTGTGGTCGTAATCCGAAATGAATGCCGACATTTCAAGGCCTGCAAGATACTCGATGATCTCATCCTCACCGCAACCACTCCCCGAAAAGCCGAGGTTGACATAGTCAACATCAAAGGTGCGAGAAAGATAGTTTTGATAGCAGGTGCCGGGGCGCGAGGCACAGCCGCCCTGCGTAATCGACGAGCCGTAAAAAACAGCGGGTACGGGATTGGCGTATTGCATCGGTTCTTCAAAGCGGCTTCCCGCCCTCACGCCGACGTAGAGCTTTTTTACCTCATTATACAACGGAAAATTCAAAACGTAGTCGGTCATTTCACCGTTGACGGTCACCAAGCCCTCAAAGCCCTTTTCGCTTCGTCTGCCCGAGGGAAGCAACGTGTGCAGATAACTGTGACGGCGCGTCACGTCGGACACCACATACAAATCAAAGCCACAAACACCTGCAGCGGGCATATGCGAAAAAACAGTCCACGACTCCCATTCCGCACGAATGGCAATAAAGGGAGAGTCGGTGCGAAAGCGCGCGCGAACGCCTGCGGTATTGCCATTGAGAACGGCAACTCCCGAATTGACACGATCTGCAATCTCCTGCGGCATACGCAGGTAGGGATTGGTCTGCACCGCACCGTAAATTACAAACGGTGCCTCTGCGGCATCGTACCAAACCACATCGTCGCGCTCAATCTGCCCGGGCAAAGCAAAATTGCGGTCAATTTTTGAAATATCCATGGTCATCAACTCCTATCATCCTCAAAATAGTACCTTTATTTTATCGCAAAAAGGCGACGTTGTCAACCTTTTTGAAAAAGAAAGAAAAAATCACGGACACACCTCAAGGCATGCCCGTGATAAAAAGATAACTCAGACCTCCACATTCCACACCGTGGGAACGTCTTCTACGTATCTCCAATAGTTCCCTTCCTCGGCAGGCTGTGTTTCGGAATAGAAATAGAGCTTGGAGGTAGGAATATATCCCTCATTCGTTTCCATCTCATTCCAATCATTTTCCGTACCGCAATAGTAAACGGCGGTCAGATCGTTATTACTTGCAAAAGCAGAGTTGCCTATAAATTCAACACCGTTGCCCAAAATCACGGTCTGCAGACCGCACCATGCAAATGCATAAAGTCCAATCTTCGTGACACCGTTGGGGATTTCTACACTTGTCAAAGCTTTACATTCGTTAAAAGCCGAATCACCAATGCTTTGCAAGCCGCTACCAAAGGTAACCGCAGAAAGCTTGGAACAGCTTTGGAAGGCATAGTCACCGATGTAGGTAACACGATCGGGAACATCAACGCGCAACAATTCTCCACAACTATAAAATGCGCGATTGGCAATATCAATCACACCTTCACCAATGGCGACGTCTGCAAGCACTTGACAAAAGCTGAAAGCCGAGGCTCCAATATATTTGACACTGTCACAAATCGTCATATGACGTAGCTTTTGGGAGCTACTAAACGCCTGTCCGGCAATTCCAACTGTATCCTCACGCAGTGAGACCGTAGTCACCGAATCGTCAAAATCAACCGCCCATTTGTCTGCGTAGCTGACGCCGTTTTCCTTAACGATCAGCGAGCAATCACAAAAAGCATCATATCCAAGCACCGTTACACTGTCGGGAATACGAACCGCAGAAAGCTGATAGCAATGCGCAAACGCACCGATACCAATCTCCTGCAAGCCGTTCTCAAACGTAACCTCCTCAAGGTTTCTGCAAAGTTGGAATGCGTCCTGTCCAATGATCTTTACACTATTTGGAATCGTAACAGCGGTCAATTGTTCGCAATTATAAAATGCTTTGGTTTCAATCTTTGTCACGGTGTCGGGGATCACCACCGAAATGATGTCCTTTTGCTGAAATGCCGTAGCACCGATGACCTTGACGGGTACGCCCTCGTACTCGTCGGCAATCATCACACGCAAGGCAGTACCTGCATAGTTGATAACCTCGGCATAGGTGCCGTCGGAGGACACCTCATACTCAATCCCGTCGGTCGGGTTGAGGTGCTGCTCACATACCGTGCAGTAGCCGCCGTCATCCAATGCATGCTCCTCGTACGAATCCTTTGCTTCGCAGTTTTGACAAGCAAACCAATGGTAAAATCCGTTGTTGGAATAGTCCTCGGCAAAATCGTGGTCATCGGGAGTGCCGCTGACCCATTTCAGCTCGTAGCACGTACTGCAAATACAATAATAAATGCGCTTGTCACAATCCAACGCACCGTTATCCCCAAAGTCGATCAGCTCGCCCCATGTATGCGTATGCATGCTCTCGGATTCGGGCATTTCAACGGGATCCAATACCGTACCGTCGGTCAAGGTGATCACAAGTCTGCCTTGATCATCAAATTCCACCTTTTCAATCGTGGCACCCGTCTCGCCCTGCGAGCCCTCGGCTTTTACGCCCGTGTTGGTATCGCCGATCCACCAATAGCCTTCCTTGATCTCGGGCGTCAGTCCCGCTTCACCCTGCGAGCCTTCGGCTTTCACGCCCGTGTTGGTATCGCCGATCCACCAATAGCCTTCCTTGATCTCGGGTGTTAGTCCCGCTTCACCCTGCGAGCCCTCGGCTTTTACGCCTGTGTTGGTCTCGCCGATCCACCAATAGCCTTCCTTGATTTCGGGTGTTAGT
>JAGANE010000094.1 GCA_017624395.1 Clostridia bacterium | reverse complement strand
ACTGCGTCGTGATGATATGCCAAGCCTGCGGCTTGGATAAAAAAATCCGATGCTTTCGCATCGGATTTTTTGGTGGGCGATGGTGGATTCGGACCACCGAAGTCGAAAGACAACAGATTTACAGTCTGCCCCCTTTGGCCGCTCGGGAAATCTCCCATAATATAAAGTCCACTTGAGTGTGGACTTTTTTGGAGCTGGTGAACGGAGTCGAACCATCAACCTGCTGATTACAAATCAGCTGCTCTGCCATTGAGCCACACCAGCGAATCGGTTCGTTGGCGAACTGTCGCTTTCGGAACGTTGATATTATACCACTTTCCGATGGATTTGTCAACCCCTTTTTCAAAAAAATATTAAAAAAGTTGTTTTTTTATTTTTCGGGGAAGAAACGCGCCCAATAACACCTTTCTTCCCCTTCTATCCTTAATCCGCATTCATGATCGCACGGTAAAGGTTTTGTGCATAGAGCGCAAAGCCGAGATCATTGGGATGCAAAAAGAAATCCGAATAAAACGCCGCACGGTGCGGTACCAGATTCCAGCCCCGCAGCACCGTAACGTTGGGGATCTCCCCGCACAGCTCCACCATCAGGTCGTGAACCTTTTCGGCAGGCACGCCAAAGGCGGTTTTCTTCTCTCCGTCCCCTCTCCAAATGGGCGAAACTGCAAAGATGCGAGCGTTTGGATAAAGCTCGTGCAAGCGCCTCAAAAATGCGGGACAGTTCTCCTTGAATTTTTCAAGCGGATCCCCACTCCAATCGTTGGTTCCGTACGCCACAGTGATGACATCGGGCGTTTCGGGATCGGCATCACGGAGCATATAGGGACAAAAGCGATCCCCACCAATGCCCTTGTCGGTCATGTCGGCATCCAAAAGGCGCGCCACACCCGATGCATACGTCAAAGAGGGATAGATCGCATCGTAGCCGTGGGTGATCGAATCGCCAAAGCAGATCATTTTGTGCTTGTGGCGGATCGGTGTCAGCGTTGCGCCGTCCTCCAGCGTCACCTCGGAAAGCTCGGCATTGCGCGACCACGGCAGATAGATCTCCACGTCCTTTTCCCCGTCTCCGAGGTTCACGGTCGCACTGCAACGCCTGACAGACGAGCCTTCACTCCCAAAATGCGTTGTCATAGCACCGTTGACGTAAACGTCAAACCATGCGTAGGTGCGGCTGGAGCCTTTATCAAAGCGGTATTGCATAGAAATGGTACGCGAGCTTGTGCGGAATGCAAGCCGCACGCCCGACGTTGCAAAGGTCTTGTTGTAAAAATCGGGCTTTCCCGCCTCCAGATATGCCTGTGCCTGCGCCTCGGTAAAGCGAAGCAGGCGGAACCATCCGTTCTCCTCCTCAACCCGTGCAACACCGCGCGCGATCGAGGTCAGCTGCTCTTTGTTCAGTATCATTGTTCCAAATCCTTTCTCATGCCTCGCCAAGCATGATGCGAATGATCTCGCGGTCGGTGCTGCTCATGCCGTCGCGCGCCAATCTTCCAACGTTGCGGATCGTATTTTCCACGCCCTTGGTCACAATCCCGTCACCACCGTAAAACTGCCGCCCCGCGCACATCATCTCGTATCCCATGATGCCCGCCTCCACCGCCATAGCGATCTTTGCGGCACAGGATGCCTTGGCTCCGTCGCAGATGGTTCCCGACAAAATGGCAATGGCGTTGACCAACGTATGCGCGATCTCATAATAACGTCCGCCCTGCAGATAGCAGATGCCCGTTCCGCACCCACAGCCCGCGCTGATGGCGCCGCAATATGCGGAAAGACAGCCAATACCCGTTTTTTGATGTACGGTGATCAGATCCGAGACGATCAAGGCACGCAACAGCGTTTCCTCGTCCGCGCCCTGCTCCTTGGCATAGACCACCACGGGGATCGACGCGGTCATGCCCTGATTTCCGCTCCCCGAAAGAATACAAACGGGAAGCTCACATCCGCTCATACGGGCATCCGAGCCTGCCGCAGCCAAGGCTCTTGCGCGATTGCGAAGATCACAGTCGCCGCCCCGATAAAGCAGCTTACCGATCGACGCACCATAATCTCCCGTCACGCCCTCCTCGGCGATTGCCATATTCATTTCGATCTGTCGAAGCAACAACGGCTTCAGCTCGTCCAGTGCGACCTCCTCGGCAAAGGTGACGATGTCCTTGACGTTGAGCAGGTCACGGTCTGCCTGCGGAGCCGCCTCACGGGAATCCCCCGTGGAGCGGTAGTCCGACGTCAGATCCACGCCGTCGCGCTCCACGCGGCTGACGTTGGTGTGCCGATGCACCAAATGCACGTATGCGCTATGCTCGCCGCGCACGCCCACCATTTCCACCTCAAAGGGGTTGGGCGTCTCCAATTCGCGGATCTCCAGATCCACCTCTGCAAGATAATCCGCAATCCTTTTGCGGTCTCCCTCGGTCAGTGCGCAAAGCACCTCCAGCTTTTTTTGCGGGCAGGCGGCGATCACGCCCGCGCAAACGGCGGCAGGAATACCGTGCATTCCACCCGTGGCGGGAACGATGACACTCTTGACGTTTTTGATGATGTTACCGCTCAGGGAAAGGCGTATCACCTGCGGCTCCTCCCCCAACGCATCGCGCAGGATTGCGGATGCATAGGCAATGGCGATCGGCTCGGTACAGCCCATCGCGGGAACCAGCTCCTCCCTGAGAATATCGGTATACGTGCGGATAATGTTTTGATCCAAGCTCATTTTTCTTTTTCCTTTGCAAATTTTTCGCAAAGCAAGAATGCCGCAAACCTGCGGCACTCATGCAAAATATTACTTTTTGGGAAACAGCTTGTGCTTCACTCTTGATGCAAGCATACGCACCGAGTGAAAGGGCTTGCGCAACGGGTAAATGGTCTGCCAAAAGGCGGCATACCTGCGGTACCCCTTATCGTCCGCCATCACATGACGGTTGCCGCGGTAAAACTCAGTCATAACCCCCAGCACCCATGCATCGGGCACCCGCTCCTTGGCATAGGTATTGTCCCCGCGGATCACGTAATAGCCGTCCTCCACGCCAATGATGCGGTGCAGGACGTACTTGCCGTCAGGACGACGGTAAAGCGGAAGATCCCATTTGGAAAGTCTCTCCTCGCCCACGGGCGTGATGATGACACGGTCGCGGCGATTGCGCAGCATGGGGCGCATACTTACGCCCACCGTGGTGCTGACGTAATAGCCGTTTTCGGCAAGCTGAAATTCAATCGATTCGCTCATATAAAGATCTTATTCTCCGCTAATTGCTCCACGATGCGATGCACGTCGCGTGCGGCAATCTCGCGCTCGACCTCATATTCGGCAAGCAGAGCGTCCACCAGCTCCTCCTCGGTGCAGTCCTTTTCTGCCATCAGCTTCCACAAAAAAGCACCCGTCTCGTTCAAACGAACCATACCGTGAAAGCTTTTGCTGGTCTCCCCAACGGGAACGGCAACGTAGGACGCGCCAACCTTTTGAATGGTAAAATCCTTATTGATCTGCATAATAATAACTCCTTATCGTTTATGATTTACGCATAGCGTTGTAGGCGACGTGTGCCGCCTCATCGGAAATATTACATTCCAGCACATAGTACGGAACGGCACGAACCAGCGCGTCCATCAGGCACAGCTGTTGGGCAACCGATTGACGGCTGCCGCGCAAATAGAGCTGATGCATCAGACGTCCGATGACGTCCTCCTCCACGGCGGGCGTGATGCGGTTTTCTGCACCGCGCTCGATAAAGCAGATTGCCGCAAGGGGTGCCGAGATATTCTCGCCCCAATTTTCCTTTCCGTTCCAAGGCGTTCCGCAAGCGGTCAGGGAGCCGTCGGGCTCCAGACGGTACAGCGGCTTATCCCCGTTGAGCACGCGCGCATTGGGAATGTTTTTGAGCCAAAGCGCGGTATGCGTGGATTTTCCCACACCGCTCTTTGCGGTAAAGGCGTAGGCGTAGCCGTCAACCTCCACCACCGACGAGTGCATCAAAAAGACGTTGTACGCGGGCAGCTCCTCGCAGATATGACGGTACAGACAGATGCTTTCGCAATACCCGTCCGAAAACTCCCCGTGCTTTTGCTCCTCCAAAATTTCGTCGTTGGTCACCGAAACGGCAAACGCGGCGTCCTCGCCCTCACAAACGAAATCGCGGCACTGACGCTCAATAAAGGAATAGCGATTTTCAATGCGGATGCGAACCCCCGCAAGCTCAATGACAAACATACGGCTCTCCTTTGCAATCATTTCTTCTATTTTACCATAAAAGAACAACAATTGCAAGTCTTTTTATAAAATAAACGCAAAAAAAGACGAATGATAAAAAAATATCCTCTCACGCCTTGACATTTAGGCAGTTTTGTGTTATAATAAATGGTAATTAAATTATATGTAAAAAAGAACACAATTTTGTGATTTGTCAAAATTGGTTTAGGTCATTTTAAACAGAGAGAGGTGATGATGTTTGAGTAAAGCACGCGAATCAAGCAAATCGCAACGCGTCCTAACGGTGATCGGCATCGTTTTGTGCGTGATTCTACTCCCGATTTTGATCATGAACGTCAGTATGATCATCCAAAGCTACATCAATAAGGACGAGGTTCCCTCTATCGGAAGTGTTGTTCCGATGATCGTTTTAACAGACTCGATGGATCCCGAAATCAAGGGTGGAGACCTGATCCTTTGTGAAAAGGTAGACGCTACCGAAATTCAAGAGCGCGACATCATTTCCTTTTTTGATCCCGCAGGCAACGGCTCCAGCGTGGTCACGCACCGCGTGATCGGGATCATTGAGCAGGACGGAAAGCTCTTTTTCCGCACCAAGGGTGACAACAACAACACCGAGGACCGCTTGGTGGTGCCTGCCGAAAATCTGGTAGGCCGCTACAAGCTCCGCCTCCCCGCCATTGGTCACGTTGCAATGTTCATGTCCACCACGGCGGGATTGATCATTTGCGTGATCGTTCCCATGGTTCTTTTGGTCGGCTACGATCTCCTGCGACGCAGACTGTACGAAAAGAACAAGCAGGACGACACCGACGCACTGCTTGCCGAATTGGAAGCCCTGAAGGCAGAAAAGGCGGCACGTGAGGCAGCAGCCCAAACAACCGCCACAACAACCGATCAAGCCGAAGCCGAGAACGTCTCCGACACAGATCAAAAACAAGCGTAACCCCAAACAGTTGTTATTTTCCGCAGAAGCCACGGTCTGCGGCAAATATAAATTGCGATACAATCGCAAAATTCTAAAAGAATTCTTTTTACGAAAGGAGTTTTTACGACAATGAAGAACAACAAGATGATGCGT
>JAGANE010000093.1 GCA_017624395.1 Clostridia bacterium | reverse complement strand
TACTTGCTCCAAGACGCGCCGCCGTTCCCGGTGTATGCGTGGTACGGTAGCCGACGCAACGCGAAACCGTAGCGTGCGTTTCTGCCTCCACAAGACCACCCTTAATCGCGGCTGCGTAAGCCTCGGACGAGCTGTTAAAGTTAAAATCTCCTGCGGACAGCGTGGGAATATTACCATGCGTTTGACGGATAGAAGCAATGATATCAAACAACTGTCGAACATTATCGACATTCCACTCTGATTGCAACGCTACAAGTTCTTCTGTGGTATAGTTTTCGTATCCCGAATAGTCCTTGCTTGTAACCGCGCCGTGCAGATTGGTAACGGCAAAAGTCTTTCCGCCATTCTTAAACTGCAACACCGCCCAGGAGTAGGATTTGGTATTGGTACCCGTATAACGGGCATCCAGCCACCCACCGCCGCCCTCGATCAGTTCTACGCGGTCCTTGCGGTAAAGGATCGGCGTGTAGATCAGAATGTCCGAATCACTATGCTTTCTGAAAGCGACACTATAACGGTCAGCCAACGCATCGACGATACGGGTGTATGAACCTGCATTACACTCCTGCAAGCAGAGAACGGTAGGCTCGTATTTTTGGATCAGATTTAAAATGTGTGTCTTTCTGACGTCGGGCTCGTCATTGATCAACGAAACGTTCAACGTCATGATCCTCATATCCGCATCCTGATGCACACTAATAACCTCCTTTGCATCGGCATTGGAATCGTAAGAATAAACGAGAAAATTGTCGATCTCCACAGTTCCCTCTCCATAAAGATACAAGCCCAGATCAAACGCCTCACCCATTTGTCCCTGCCCCGCAAAGATACTGCCAATATTGACACCACCCAGCCAGAGTTGCTGTACCGAAAGATCCCTGTTGATCACAAATTTGACACGAACCGTCTTTGCGTCGGGATCACAGTATTCGGCAATGGAGCCGGGATGCTTATACCAGTTGGTAGTACCGTCGGTTTCGGAGCAGAACACCCGCGAAATATCTGTCGCGGCGATCATCTTGCCACGCGCAAAATTGGTTTCTCTCTCGCAAACGGAAAGTCCGACACCAACGTCCCCGTTGTATGAAAGTATCTTCATATCAAACTGCAACACGTAGATATCGTTATTCCCCACAAACAGCGTTTCGTGATCTAATCCGGGGATTGTGAGAAGCGAGTGAGCAGGATCCTGCACTCCAACATTACTCGTATTGCTTGCGATAAACTCTGCCTCCGCGTTATGTCCCGCTCGGGCTGTGTTTGTTGTTTGGAACACAAGCTTACCGTCCGCATGCTTCGCTTGAACGTCTTTTCCGTATACATAATTTGTATTTGGATTTTCCGCAGTTCCACCGTAAACGAAATTGTCCTTCCAACCCAAAAGCTCGGTTGCATCGGTAAAGGCTTCGCTGTTTTTCTGCTCGTCATAGGCTTCAAAATAGCGAATGCTTGAAATATCGGGAACAGAGGTTCCGATTTGGGCAGACAGATAGCTATTCGCAAAACCGTCGATCAACGACAAATCCTCGGCATCAAGCCCGCTCTCGGAATCCGTGTAGGCACGGTACGCCACGTAGCCAACGCTACGGGAGTTGGTATGGTTGTAGGTCGCATAAGCGACACTATTCCCTACCTTTACATAACCAATCCCTGAAAATGCAAGCGTTTGGTTCTGCTCCTTGATATTTTCCAAAGACCCCGCAAAAACGTAGTAATCCACGCCGTTGATCCGCTCGGTATCAAAAGCATATCCGTAGGTTGCTTTCACCTTTACGTAGGCGTCGTTGGCAAATCCCTTTGATGCCTTCAGGGCATCCAGCTTTTCCATGGTGAACGCCCCCGCTTCGGTCACGTAGCGCGTGGGAGCGATGATCGTACCGATCTCCACGTTTGCCTCGCCGTTCGTGGATACAAGATCGTCAAGCTGTTGTTTGTTGATCGCGGTACAGTAACGGATACCCGCTACCGTACCGATACGGATCGACGCACCGTCCAGCATTTGCAGATCAATTTCTGTTAAATCCACACCGCTTGCAACGCCGACAACGGAACATACCGTTGTCAGCATCACAGCCGTAAGCAGAAAAGAAATAAAACGTTTCATTTTTCCTTACCTCAAAATCCCACATCCGCATAAACCATTAGGTGGTCGGACGCCTTAAGCTCATCCTCTGTTTTTACACCGATATAGTGAACGTATGCAGTAACGGTTTCAGGAAAATAGAAAATGTGATCAATGCTTACCCCCGCTTTGACGGTACCGGGGGTACGGCACGTATCATATCCCGTAACCTTGGAAACCGTTGCGTGAGTTTCCGCTTCTACCAAACCTTTAGATGTTGCTAAGGCATATGCAATCATGTTCTTATCAAAATTGAAATCTCCTGCACAGAGGAATGCGATATTACCATGCTTTGCTTTTATAGAATCAATAATATCAAAAAGCTGTCTCACATTATCTATGGTCCATTGATTAGCAAGTTGAAGCAACTGTTCATCCGAATAGTTTTCGTATCCCGGATAGCGACCGGCAACAGCTCCATGCAAATTTGTAACAGCAAAAGTCTTTCCGCTATCCTTCAATTGTAGCACTGCCCATGAATAGGACTTAGTGGCAGTACCCGTATAACGTGAATCTAACCATCCGCCTCCGCTTTCAACCAGCTGGATCTTATCCGCTCGGTATATGATAGGCGTATAGATCAAGATTCCGGAACCGTCTGCGTGAGTTTTGAAGGCAACCTTGTAAATGCTACTGTCCAAATTATCAATGATACGCGAATAATTAGCCGCATTACATTCCTGCAAACAAAGCACTTCCGGATCATATTTTTTAATTAAATTCAGAATGTGCGTTTTTCTGACATCTGGCTCATAGTTGTTCAGGGATACGTTCAAGGTCATAATTCTCATATCTGCATCCTTGTGCAACGCCATGGTATTGCTTTCATATTTTCCAAAGATCGGTTGATTTACTTTCATCTGTATCCCTACATCGGCAGAAGCAGACGAAACAACATTCTTTAAGAACACGTCTACAGCATAAACGGTTGCCACATCGGAGCCGCCAACAATCATAAGCTTGTTTCCTTTGACGCAAATGGTATAATCATCCGCGCCTAATGTGGCAAGTAACTCTTGCGATTCTGCACGGTTGGTAGCACCGATTAAAACTTCGTAGGCATCGTTTGACACCGTTCCCGTTTCACCATTGGCGTTGTCTGCAACCAACGGCAAAACGACCTTATACTTATTACTCAAGCGGCGATATAAAGCAATTGCCGCATCAAGTACATCACCATTTGCACCGCTTGCACGAACGATGCGGAACTCACTGTTTCCGTTTGCATCGATCACAGATAAATACCCCGCAATAACGTCCGTCGTTTGACTTTCCGTATCCGTATCAGTATTAGCATTGGATTGATTTTGACAACCGGTGAATAAGGTAGCACAGATCAACAAGAAAGATATTAGCGTTAAGAAAACCTTTTTTCTCATCACATCACCTATTATGCAGGAAGCTTTTCAAATTTAGAAGCAAATAGCTTCATCGCCGTTTCCACAAGAATCGCCTTTCCATTGATGTGAGAAGAAACAGAATTTACATCGGATGTCTCCCATAAATTCAAAAGATCCGACATACCGATAACCTGCGCTGCGTAAGCATAGTCAGGATTTACATACGAGGCATCACGCACAATTGCAACCATTTTCTGGTCAATGAGAGCCTCTGCCAAACGCAAGCCTAAAAAGTCCTCCCAAATAGTGGGGATCGTATAGTTATAATTTTGACAACTCAAAGCCTCGATCACTGTAGCTACGATTTCCGATCGATCAGCAACATTTTTATTCACTCCCCAATACAAATCATATCCTGCAGAGGAATACTCCTTTTGGTTTTCATCGTACTTCGGAAAAGGAATCATTCCCCATTTAAAACTGATCTCATTTCTTGCCTCAAGCAAAACGCGTGTTTCTCCGTACCAGAGCAAAGAATGTCCTTTCTTGAAAATACCAATATTATATGTAGCATTTCCATTTGTAGCATCATCGGTACCGTTGGCATACAATCTCTCCATCAAGGACATATAAGAGGAAAAACGGTCAATTTTCTTGTCAATTTTAATATTTCCGTTTTCATCACGGCTCATAAACGCTCCACCCAAATTAGCCTGTGCAGAGAGGTTACCAAAATACGAGGTTACAAACCCATATTGATTCTCCAAATCAATATCACCGTCTCCGTCATAGTCCGATTTCAGATTCTCAATCAAGATGATCATATCTTCCATATACCATTCGCCTGCGATAATATCATCATAGGGAATCGTAATAGAGTGGTCCTCTGCAAATTGCTTATTGTAGTAAAGACCAATATTCATATACGGTGCCCAAAGACCTAAGTAACTGGATGTAAAGTACAGTCTGTCTGAAATTTGAAAATCCTGAGAGGATCGTGTCCACCACGGATTCTCCAGATCCACCAAATCCATAGACTTGATATTCAAAAAAGCTCCGTTTACCGCGTTGCCTACAGTTCTGGTATCATGATTATATACGATATCATAAGACTGATCTTGCGAGAGCGCCAGATTATCTACGGTTGCAGCTACGACCTTTTGGTCACCACCAACATTTAATTCAATATCAAGATTAAAGCGATTGCAAACGGTATAATAAGCATCAACCATTACATCATTTACGGGTTCACCGTTGTACTCGGTTGACAGAATGTATTTCGGAGTTTCGCGCCAATCAGAGGTCAGGATCGTAACCACTTCTCCTCCAAAATCATTTTCGGGAAGTGAATCTGCAACGTACCCCAAGCCGTTATCATCATTGTCAATCTTTTCTCTCGATTCCTCCGGCTTTTTCTCTGGTTCCTTGTTACAAGAACTGAAGACAGTAAGCAACGAACCGAGCAACAGTAAGGTCGCCAACAAAAAAGCAATCTTTTTCACGTTCTTATCCTCCTCAATTTTCAAAGATCGATTTCCGCCAAGGTGGCGGGCATTTCATGCGCGGTATTCACAACGATGTCGTTGGTTACGATATCGAAACAGGAAACCACTAGCTTGCCGTTCCAGATGATCGGCTCGCCGGGCTGATCAAGCTCGCCGTTAAAGCCGTCGCTGTCGGGACTTTGCGCAAGACGCTTTACCGTTTTTCCGTCGGGAGAGACCTTGACGATCGCATTCGCGCAGAAATCGGCAATGTACAGATTGCCGTCGTCATCCATGATCATGCCGTCGGTGCTTTCCAATT
>JAGANE010000092.1 GCA_017624395.1 Clostridia bacterium | reverse complement strand
GGGGGATTGCCCGCGCCCGCACCGATCGCTTTTTTACCCGAAGAAAGAACTGCCTTGACTACACCGGGGCCACCCGTGCAGACCAAAAGCTTGATCTTGGGATGCGTTTGCATGATATTTGCGGTATCCAAAGTGGGCTTGACCATGGAGCAGACCAACACCTCGGGACCGCCCGCAGCAGCAGAGGCACGGTTGACAAGGTCAACGGCATAGTTGGAAACGCAAATGGCGTTGGGGTGGGGATTAAAGACCACGCCGTTGCCTGCTGCGATCATTCCGATCGAATTACAGATGACCGTCTCGGAGGGATTGGTACTGGGAGTGATGGCTCCAACCACACCAAAGGGTGCCATTTCGGTCAGTGTCAGACCGCTGTCGCCCGTTTTTGCCTCGGAAACGATGTCCTCGGTTCCGGGAGTTTTTTCGGCAACCAGAATGTGCTTGAGCTTTTTGTGATCTACTCTGCCCATTCCCGTTTCGGCAACGCCCATTTCCGCCATGATGGGAGCCTCAGCAACCGTCAGTCGGCGGATCTCGGTAATAATCTTCTCTCTTTCGGCAACCGTCATGGCACGTACCGCGCGATAGCCGCGGTCTGCTGCCTCAATTGCCTCGTTCATGTCGGCGTAAATACCGATCAGACGTCTGCCACGGTATTCGGTGGACGTCCAGGTCTCCGCCTTTGCGGCAGAGGTGGTTTTGACGATATTTTCTACAATTTTTCTGATTTCTGCTTCGGTAATGTTTGCCATAGCTCTGCCTTTCCTTTACTGTTGTGCCAATTTTTGCGTATCAATGGCGATCATATATTCTTCATCGGTGGGAATGATCCAAGTCGCAACGCGTGCGCCCTCCTTGGTAATGTCAAACGGAATTCCGCGTGTGAAGTTCTCGTTTTTCTCCTTGTCGATCTCAATACCGAAAAGGCTCATGTTCTCACAAACTGCCTCGCGGATGTTTGCCTGATTTTCACCGATACCTGCGGTAAAGACCAGCGCGTCAAGACCGTTCATCTCAGCGGCGTAAGCACCGATGTGCTTTTTGATGCCGTTGACAAGGATCTTAAATGCCAGCTCTGCTCTCTTGTTGCCCTCTTTTGCGGCGGCGGTGATGTTGCGGCAATCGTTGGAAATGCCCGAAACACCCAAAAGACCGCTCTTTTTGTTGAGAATGTCCTCAACCTCCTGCGCACTGTATCCCTTGGTCTTCATCAGGTAGGTGACCACGGTGGGATCGATGCTGCCTGAGCGTGTTCCCATGGCAATGCCCTCCTGCGGAGTAAAGCCCATGGAGGTATCGATTGCCTTGCCACCGTCCACGGCGGTGATCGACGAGCCGTTTCCGAGATGGCAGGTGATGATCTTCAGCTCCTCAATCGGCTTTCCAAGAACCTTTGCAAGCTCGGCACTGACGTATCTGTGCGACGTACCGTGGAAGCCGTAGCGGCGGATATGATCCTGCTCATAAAACTCATAAGGAATGGGATATACGTATCTGAAATCCTCGATCTCGGAATAGAAGGAGGTATCAAACACCGCAACCTGCACCACGTCGGGCATCAGGGAAAGACAAGCCTTCATGCCAGCAATGGCGGGAGGGCCGTGCAAGGGGTTGATGGGAACGATGCTCTCCAGATACTTGATCACGCTTTCGGTGATCTTGGTAGAGGTCTTAAGCTGCTCGCCGCCGTGTGCAACACGGTGTCCAACGGCATCGATCTCCTTGACCGATGCGATCACGCCGTACTCCGCAGAGGTCAGAAGTGACAGCACGCGCTCCAAAGCCACACCGTGATTGGGCAGGTCGATCTCCTCAAAATAAGGCTCGGCACCACTGCGCTTATGCGTAACGGTTCCGCCCGCGCCAATGCGCTCACAGGTTCCCTTTGCTTGTACTGCACCGCTCTCCATATCAAACAGCTGATACTTTAACGAGGAGCTTCCTGCATTCAATACGAGAATTTTCATATCCTTATCATTCCTTTGCTGATCAATAAATTAAACGAATGCCCTTTTCGGCAAAAAAGCTTTTCCATGCGTCACTCGGCTCAACATCGGTCACCACGGTGTCGATAACGTCAAAGCCGCAGATATTGACGAAGGAAACATGATCGAACTTGGTATGATCGACGGCAAGGATCACTTCCTTAGCCGATCTTAAAAAGTTCTTTTTAAGGTCTGCAACGTTTTCACGTGTGTCGGTCACGCCCTTGCTCATATCCAAGCCTTTGCAGGAAAGAATGGCGTAATCGACGTTGTATTTACGGACGACCTCCTCTGCGGCACTGCCGTAATAGTACATTGCCTCGGTGCGGTAAAGACCACCCGTGGAGATCACGTTCCAATCGTGTCCCTGCGGAAGCTCCAGAAGTGCCGCCACAGAGTTGGTCACGATGGTCAGATTATGCTTGTTAAAAATACTTTTGACGGTGAAAAGCGCCGTGGTACTGGGATCCAAAAGCAGACTGTCGCTGTCGTTGATCAGCTCCCCGATCCGCTCGGCAATATATTTTTTGCCCGACACGTTGGTCTGCTTACGCACGATATACGGCAGATCACTTGTCATATTATCATTGAGAACGGCACCGCCATAGGTCTTTTTGGCGTGTCCGTCGGCTTCCAGCTTTTCCAGATCGCGGCGAATGGTCTCCTCGGTCACCTCGTAAGCCTCTGCCAGCTCGCTGACCACGACCTTTCCGTCCATCATCAATTTTTGGAGGATCTCTCCCCTTCTTTCAATCGGCAGCATACTCATGCGTTACAGGATCGAAGCCCAAAGGCTTTTGTCGGGATTCGGGATCACCGAGCTATCCAAAAGCAAGCCGTTTTCACCAACGCGCACCTTGGCGGCGTCGATTGCCGCGGTGACTGCCGCTACGCTACCCGTGAGCAGCATGTAGGATTTTCCGCACATTCCGCGTGCGATGCGCAATTCGATCAGCGATACCTCGCTGGTCTTTGCCGCCACGTCCGCCGCTACGATGATGGCAGGCGCGGAAAAGGTCTCCAGCACGCCAAGCGCCTTGACCTCCTCGGGAATGGCACTTCCCCAAATGGCGGGGAAAATATCCTCGTGGGGATTGCCCAGCACGAAGAAATCGGTCAAGCGGTCTCCAAGCTGTGCCTTTGCCGCATCCACCGACGCGCGTACAGCCGAAAGCTCGCCCGAAATAATGGTAATGTATTTACCCGGACACACCACCGACGATTGCAGGATCTCCACGCTTGCGGTCTTGATCATCAGATCCGCCGCGGTAATGCCCGCCGAAACGGTTTGGTATTCCACCATACCAAGTGCTTTATTCAACATTCAAGATACCGTCCTTTCGTCAGCGGTTGTGGTTACGTGTAATGATAACGGCTTGCTCGGTGACCTCGGTCACGGTACCGTCAAAGGGCGCATGGATCGGCGTTCCGAGAGCCGCTGCCCCATAATCTGCGATCAGTTCTCCCTTGCCAACGCTCTGACCTACCGCAACGGCAGGCACGGCGGGTGCGCCAATGCCCTGAGAAAGCAGGAGCTTGGCAGACTCCGTTTCCATCGGAACGTCAATGAGGGGTGCGGGAAGATCGTATTTTGCAAGTCCCAAGCGAGCGGTCAGGCGCGCCATGGAGACCTTGCGATGCTCACGCGTTTTTTCCACGGCTGCCCCCTCGCTCTTGGGAGGAGTTATGCCGTTTTTACGAAGCTCGTTTTTGGTTGCGGCAATGATTCCCGCAGGGTTCAGCCCCTGTCCGCAGGAATACATCTCACAAAGCCCGCAGGACGAGCAGGAGAATGCACCGAGAAATGCCTTTGCATCCGAAGCAACACCCGATGCTACGGCACGCATCAGCTTATGCGGCTCAATGGGATGTCCGAGCAGATGCCTTGAGCAAAGATCGGTACACATCTGACACTGACAGCACGCCGCCATTGCACGCTTGACACTGATGGTCAAGGGTGTCAGCTTTTTTTGTACGACGTACGCGTTTTTGGGCAAAACGAGAATGGCGTTGGTGGTTTTGGTCACCACGTCCTTGACCGTTGCTACGCGTCCCGTCATGGGGCCGCCCGAAATCAGGGCAAAATCCCTCAGCGTAGAGCCACCGATCATTGCGATCAGCTCTCCAAAGGAAATGCCGACGGGTGCCTTGACGGTACAAGGATTGTGTACCTCGCCCGTCACCGTGATGTATTTGTGCGTCACGGGCGCGGATTCCTTCCACGCGCGATAGACGTTGTAAACCGTTTCGACGTTATAAACCACACAGCCCACCGAAATGGGGAGCGCGCCTGGCGCTACCGTGCGTCCCGTCGTTTCATACACCGTAATGATCTCGTCTCCCGCAGGATAAAACTCCTTCATCAAAGAAATCTTTGCCTTGGGGAATTTTGAAATCACTGCGCGTACCGCCTCAACCGTTTCGGTATATGCCTCCTTGACGGCAATGATCACACGATCTGCGCCCAAGGTGTCGGCAATCTCCTGCAGTGTCAAAAGGATCTCTCCCGCATAACGCGCCAAAAGCTGGCGGTGAAGTCTGAGCAACGGCTCACATTCGGAGCAATTGAGAATGACGGTATCCGCCGCAGTATTCAATTTTGCATATGCAGGAAATCCCGCACCGCCCGCACCTACGATGCCGGCACGGCGCATGATCTCTCTCAGCTCATCAAATTTCATACGCTTCACTCTTTCAAAAAAGGAATTTTACGCTTATTTTTCGTCAACGATACCGACGATGGCAGCATCCACGGGTGCGTTTTCCAAGCCGCAGCCGATCCGTGCCGCCGAGCCCTTTGCCACAAGAACCGTCTCGCCAAAGCCGGCTCCTACGTTATCGATGGCAACAAACTCGCTCTTTTCCTCCATGTTTTCGATGGGACGGACGATCAAAAGCTTTTGTCCCACCAGCTTTTCATTTTTACGGGTGGCAATGATGCTGCCCACAACCGTTCCGATTACCATAACGCTACCTTCCTTTCAATCCTACTTACGCATCTGCGCCAAATGCCGAATGTCTCGGCAGCTCGCGCAAAACGCGTAAGTTTTGATCTTGGAAAGCGGCTTTTTCAGCCGCTTTCCAAAAATTTGACATCTTACTTCAATGCGGGAAGAATCTTCTCGACATCGTTGTGGGGTCTGGGGATCACGTGCGTAGCAATGACCTCGCCAAGAGCACCTGCTGCTGCAGAGCCGGTTTCAACGGCTGCCTTAACGGCACCGACGTCACCGCGAACCATAACCGATACCAGTCCGGAACCGATCTTCTCGGTGCCTACCAGCTCAACGTTGGCTGCCTTGAGCATTGCGTCTGCTGCCTCAATTGCGGCTACAAGACCGCGAGTTTCAACCATTCCTAATGCCTGCTGTACCATTTTGATAGTCTCCTTTTTGATTATTTTTTCCGCTTCGGGCTTTGCCTCTACGGTGGTTGTTTGTTTTTTGGTTGCCATTGTTGTTCCCTCCTTTTATGCTTGACGGGTCATGCGCGATGCGCTCAATTGAACCATGCGCAATGTCTCGTCATGGGGGTTGGGAATGACGTTGGAAGCCATGATGGGCGCCTGCGCGTTTTTCTTTGCGCATTCCACAGCCTCGGTAACGTCCGAGACCGAGCCTGTCACAATGATCGTGACCATTCGTCCGCCAAGCTTGCGCTCCCACGTGACAAATTCCACGGCGGAGCTTTTACACATGACGTCGAGCGCGTCAACTGCCGCAACGACACCCGACACCTCGATAAATCCAAGGGCCTTCATAAGCGATTTCCCTTTCCCAAAAAGCCGATCAGCTCAGCTTGGGAAGAATTTTCTCAACGTCGTTGTGGGGTCTGGGGATTACGTGCGTAGCGATCACCTCGCCAAGTCTGGAAGCGGTTGCGGAGCCTGCCTCAACAGCAGCCTTTACTGCACCGACGTCGCCGCGTACCATCACAGATACCAGACCGGAACCGATTTTCTCGGTGCCGATGAGAACGACCTCTGCCGCCTTTACCATTGCGTCTGCTGCCTCAATTGCTGCAGTCAAACCTCTTGTTTCGATCATACCCAATGCTTCTTGTGCCATTTTTCTTTTCCTCCGAAAAATTAATATGTTTTATTTTTTTATTTTTTTAATTAGTTTTTATCAAACGCATTCAGGTGCAGCATTTTTTCCGCGCTGTCCTCCATGCTCGGAATGATATGCTTGGTCACCACGCTTGAAATCTTGTTGACCTCAACTGCCGCTGCCTCAACTGCGGCGGTGACGTCCTCCACGCTTCCGCGAAACTTTACCAATACCTGCAACGGTACGGGAAGTCCGTCGGGATTGGCGGGCTTATTTTTATCGAAATGCTCAACGGTTACGTTTGCCGCCTTACAGCCTGCATCGCAAGCCGCAAACGCTGCAACCAGCCCGTAGACCTCGATCATACCGACTGCTTTTCCCATTTGTTAGTCCTCGCTTACGGAATGATAGCGATCTTCAGTCCGTCCTGACGCAGGTTGGTCTGGAGTGCCTCATTGACGTCTGCCAGATGGAATCTGTGCGTGATCAGCTTCTCCAAAGGAAGTCCGATCTCCTTTGCACGCTTGAGAAAATCAAAGGTGGTGGCGTAATCACGCAAGGTGTACACCCAAGAGCCAACCGTAGTGATCTCCTTGGAGCAGATGTCAAAGTGAGGATTGATGGTAGCGTCGCCACCGTTGATAAAGAAGCCAAGCTCGCAAAGTCCGCCGCCGTTGCGAATGAACTTGTAGATGTTGGCATGTGCCACGGGAGAACCGGTGCACTGGAATGCAAAGTCTGCAAAGTAACCGCCAAAGGATTCCTTGACTGCATTTGCAAGCGCATCGCGGTCGGCATAGTTCTTAAAGTTGACGGTTGCGGTCGCACCCATCAGCTTGGCAAACTCAAGTCTTTGCTCGTTGCCGTCTACCGCGGTAATATTCTCAATTCCCATAGTGCGAAGCACCGCAATACAAAGCAATCCGATCGGTCCGCAGCCCTGCACCGCTACGCGGGAGTTGAAGCGAAGAATATCGGTGGTCTTTGCGCGCTCTACCGCATGGATCAAAACAGCGGCAGGCTCAATGAGAATTCTCGAATCAAGATCAAGATGGCTGACGTTAAATACGGTGGAGCCCTTACGGATCACCATGTAATCTGCATACCAGCCGTTGAGGTGAATGTCGTCGTCGGGCAACAGACCGTAAACGTCTGCGCCTCCCACGTTCTGCTTATTCAGGTCGAACATGGTAATATCGGGATTGTCCTTAAAGATCATGCAGGTCACGACCTTGTCTCCAAGTCCGAGCGCCTTTCCTGCGCTGTCCTTTTTGACGTTCTTACCGATCTTAACGATCTCACCCGTGCCCTCGTGACCGAGAACAACGGGGATCAGACCAAAGGGATCACGCTTGAACTCGTGTGCATCGGTTCCGCAAACGCCGCAACCCTCGACCTTGACCAGAATTTCGTCGTCACCGATCTCGGGAATCGGGAACTCGCGGATCTCAAACTTTTCCTTTTCGGTCAGCACTGCTGCACGAGAGGTCTTGGGGATCGCTCCACCCGAAGCCGCGGAAGTATTTCCGCCTTGAATGCCCGCCACGATCTGACGGACGATGGCTTCAATTCTTTCCTGTTCTGTCATTTCTATGTATCCTTTCAAATAAAATACTCGTCAAAAAGCTGCTTTCCGTAAGCCGAAAGTGCCGTATCCTGCTCCTCGCTTCCGCCACTGACACCCAAGCCGCCAAGAATCTTGCCGTGAGCCTCTAAGACGTCGCCGCCGCCAAAGATCACAATCCTGCCGCCGTTGGTGTGCTGGATCCCGTAAAGAGATCCGCCCGGAAGTGCCAAAGAAGCTAGCTTTTTGGTGGACATTTTGAGTGCCACCGTGGTGTAAGCCTTGTTGATGGCAATGTCACGGCTGGCAAGGTAGGAATCGTCCATGCATTCGCACAGCTTGAGATTTCCGCCCTCGTCGGCAATGGCAACCACAGCCTTTACCCCCATCTCGCGCGCCTTTTCCTCTACCCCTTGGGCAAGGAGCTTGGCATCTGCAAGCGAGATCGTTTCAATGCGCTTTTTCTCACGCACGGGTGCTGCGCTTTGTGAAGCACGAATGCTTTGCACCGCCTCACGGACAAGCCTTTCAATATCAGTACTCATTGTAAGATTACTTACCGAGTGCGGCAAGAACCTTTTTGGTGATCTCGGAAATCAGCTCGCCGTCCGCAGAGGAGGTGGAGCCACCGCAAGAGCAGCTACCGCCGCAAGAGTGACAGCTGGGCTTGCCCTGCTTAGCGTTGGGGCAAAGATCTGCAGGGTGCTTACCCTTCAGACCGAACTGACGGCGGATCTCATACAGTCTCTGCACCTGAGAATCGGACAGCTGCTTGGGACCGCCGAGCATCTTGGACTGATACAGGAGCTGTGCGTAGAACTCCAGAGACTCCATCTTGTGATATGCGTTCAAAAGAGAATCCGAAAACGCAAGTGCGCCGTGGTTTGCAAGCAGAACTGCATCGTAGTACTGAAGGTACTTGGAAACCGCATCCGGAATCTCCTCGGTAGAGGGGGTACCGTACTCAGCGATCGGAACACATCCGAGAGCGATGACTGCCTCGGGCATGATCGGCTCGGTCAGCGGGATGCCTGCAATTGCAAAGCTGGTAGCGTACAGGGGGTGTGCGTGAACCACGCTCTTAACGTCGGGTCTTTCCTTGTACACTCTCATGTGCATCTTGATCTCGGAGGAGGGCTTAAAGCCTTCGTTAGCCTGAATCACCTTTCCGTTTGCATCAACCTTGCAGATGTACTCGGGCGTCATAAAGCCCTTGGACACACCGGTAGGGGTGCAGAGGAACTCGTTGTCGTTCAGCTTCACGGAAATGTTACCGTCGTTGGAGGCAACCATTCCCTTGTCGTAAATTCTCTTACCGATCTCACAAATTTGTTTTTTGATCTCGTACTCTGTCATTTCCTGTATCTCCTTTAAAAGATTTTTTGGTTTTTGTTGTTTTTACAGATCTATTATAGCATTTTTTCTTGATTTTGTCAAGTGTTTTTGCAAAAATAGTGTTGTTTTTATTTGGTTTTTGTGTGGAAAGATGTGGTTTTGCGCCCTTAAGGGGTGTTCAGATACTCCAAAAGCGCATCGATCCCCTCTCGCGTCTTGGCGGAGGTATAAAAGATGGGATCACAGCCGCACAGCTCCAGACGCATGGCGGCAAGCTCGGGGCGCGCCTCCCCCTCGTCACATTTGGTCACCACACCGACCACGGGACGGTTTGCTACGGGGGCGCAGGCAGGTGGAAAGATGCAAAACTCGTCGGTTGCCGAGATCACCAGCCCCACCACGTCAGCCTCGTAGGAATAGACCGCCAATGCACCGCCAAGATCGTTCCCCTCGGCGTATTCCCCCGGAGTATCCATAAACTGATCGGAGTAATCGATGCATTGCGTTTTGCGATAGACCAGCTTCTCGCCGCGCAAGGCTTCAATGAGGGTGGTCTTTCCGCTTCCGCTTTTTCCCATAAAAATAATTTTCTTCATCGTTTGATATGTATTTAGGTCTTGGTGATCTCGCAGACGTTAAAGCCAAGCTTTTGTTTTGAGTAATCTGTCGTTGCAAGCAACGACGCCTCAACCTCGGAAACACTTCCCACCACGATCAAGGTTCCCGAAAAGCGATCGACAAAGCCGATCTCGGCACCCGATGCCTTTAAGGAAATGTCCGCCGCGATGATGGCGTATTCACTTGGCGTCATCGTCACGATACCGATGGCGGATTTTTTGGAATAATCCACCGACGGATCCAACCCCAGCTTGCGGTAAAGCGTAGGATCGGGATTGGCAACGATGTGTGCCAATGTGATCTGCTTACCCGGAACAAGCTCTTGTATGATCCTGTGCTTAGGCTCGTAATTTTCGTTCAATGGGTTCACCCCTTTTATAAATAATGTAGATCATCAGCCGCCGATGACAGCCTTGAGCCCCTGACTCTCGGCAACGCGGCGCAATCGTTCCATCTTCTCTGCCGACGGCGTGGGAAGCTCTCCCATACCGTACTCCCGCTCCAAGCCCATGTACTTATCGTACCCAAGCCTATGATACGGAAGCAGATGGATCTCATCAACTCCCGGCAGCGAGGCGGCAAACCGCGCAATATCACGGATCTCCTCCTCGGTATCGTTGAAGGTGGGAATGGTGGGCACACGGATGATCAGATGCGTCCCCGAAGCGGCAATTTTTTTGGCGTTCTCAAGGATCAGCTCGTTTCGCATGGTAGTAAACTGCTCATGCTTTTCGGAGTTGATGTGCTTGATGTCCATCAGCACCGTATCCAACAGTGGCAATTGCGGCTCGATCATATAAAACGGCAGGCAGGCAGTGGTCTCCACCGCAGTATTGATGCCGTGCGCCTTGGCTTCCTGCAAAAGTGCCGTTACAAATTCCTGCTGACAGAGCGCCTCGCCGCCCGACAGCGTCATTCCGCCGCCACTGCGACGGTAATACGGCATATCACGCAACACCTGCTGCATCACGTCGCCTACGGTGGTATCGTAGCCCACCACGCGCGTTCCGTTTGCCGTTTTCATTCTTTGGATCCGAAAGCTTTGTGATTCGGGATTGCAGCACCAACGGCACCGCAGAATACAGCCCTTGAGAAAGACCACGGTTCGGATCCCTGCTCCATCGTGCGTAGAGAATTTTTGAATGTCAAAGATTCTCCCCACGACCGAATTGTTGTCCATATCGGTTCAGCACTCCTTTCCTGAAAGATCAATTTTGTCGGGACGCGTCCACCGTTCCTTAAAAGGAGGTCTGCTCGGTACGGTTGATGATGTCATCCTGCAAGGATTTGGAAAGCGTGGTAAAGAGTGCGCTGTAGCCCGCAACGCGTACCACAAGACTGCGGTACTTGTCGGGATTCTTTTGCGCATCGCGCAGTGTCTCGCGGCTGACCACGTTAAACTGCATATGGCTTCCCTTCATTTCAAAATAGGTCTGCACCAACGCCACAAAGTTTTCAAGTCCCGAATCTCCCGCAAGTGCGCTGGGATGGAACTTCATATTAAAGAGTGTACCGTTGGAGGCAATTCCATGATCAAGGCAAGACACCGAATTTGCGGCGCTCGTGGGACCGTGCACGTCCATTCCCGCACTGGGAGAAACGCCGTCCGCCACGGGAGTTCCCGCAAGTCTGCCGTCGGGGCTTGCACCCGTCTGTGCACCGAGCGGAACGTTTGCAGAAACGGGATAGAGCCCCGCCTGGAAGCTTCCGCCGCGCGGATTTTTGTATTTGAGCAACGGCTTGGTGTAGGTGTAAGCCGCATCGCGTGCCAGAGCATCCACCTCGGAAAGGTCGTTTCCGTACTTGTCCTCGGCAAGGATCATTTCTCTGATCTCGCGGTATCTCGGATCGCCGTCCTTATCCTTGACCGTCTTGTAGACCGCGGCGATCACATCGGCTCCAACCTCCACACCGTTCTTGGCAAGCTCCTTGACCACGCCCACGGTCAGTCTCTCGGCATCTGCCTCGGAGAGCTTTCCGTAGTTGGCATCCAATGCATCGCGAAGCTCGGTAAGCGTAAACTTCTTTTCCTCAAAGACCAGCCGCTTGATGGCATACAGGGCATCTGCCACATTGGCAATTCCAAAGCCCTGAGGACCTGTAAAGTTGTAGATCGCTCCACCCTGCTCGGGGGTCTTTCCGCAACCGATGCAATCGTCGATCATGGAGGCAAGGTAAGGCAGCGGCGCTCTCTCTGCGTGTGCTACGTCAATGGCGTTACAAGCATTGACCAAGAGAGAGATCATGTAATTCATCTGTGTGCGGTAAGCCGCGTAAAAATCCTCAAAGCTTGTAAACGAGGTCACATCCCCTGTCTTGGGACCGACCTGTACTCCATCCAGCTGACCGTTTGCAAAGACCAGCTCCATGGGCTTGAGCATATTGAAGAATGCGGCATCATGCCAGCCCCAGGTCTTGCCCGATTTTTGCGGCTCTACACATCCGATGATGTTATAATCGCGCGCATCCTCCAGCGTCAGTCCCCGAGACATCAGGGACGGAATGATCACTTCATCATTATAATACGCAGGCAGACCGATGCCCGTACGCGTCAGCTCTGCGGCGCGAAGCAGGAATTCGTGCGGTGTGCGGTTCCAGACACGCACCGAGAAGGAAGGTCCTGGAAGCATAACGTGCAGAGTTGCATCAATGCACATAAAGGAAAGGTCATTGGTGGCATCCTCGCCGTTTTTGTCCTGACCGCCTGCGATCAGATTTTGGAACATGGAGTATCCCGCAAAGCCTGCGGCACTTGCCGCGTCGCGGCACTTGCAAAGATCGTTGAGCTTGACCCAAACGCAATCCAACAGCTCCTGCGCAAAATCACGCGTAATCTTGCCGCTGTCAACGTCGGCTTTATAATAAGGATACATATATTGGTCAAAGCGACCGGGAGAGATGGAGTGTCCACTCGATTCGATCTGCAGGATCATCTGAACAAACCAAAAGCTTTGACAAGCCTCCCAAAAGCTTCTCGCTCCGTATGCGGGAACGCGCTCGCAGTTTTCGGCAACCTGCAAAAGCTCGTTGCGGCGGGTGGAATCCTTCTCTCTTTGTGCCGTCTCACGTGCGAGTGCGGCATATCGGTTGGCATATGTAATCACCGCCTCACAGCTCATCTCTACGGCATCCAGCATGGCACTCTTGGTGCAGTAATCAGCGTCTCCGCGATCCATTCTGCCCCGCTCAGCCCGAATCTCGTCAATGATGCCGCGGTAACCGATGCGCAACACCTTGTCGTATTGCACGGTGACGTGTCCAACGCCGTTGTAAAAATAGTTGCCGGGAGTAAAGACGTTATGCTCCATCGCAAGGCGCGCCTCAGGGGCGATCAGCGACGTAGCAAGCTCGCTTGTCGTTTTGCCGTGCCAATAGGTAAATGCCTCACGCAACTTTTTCTTGGTCTTCTCGGAGATATGGAAGGGATCGGCAGAACGTGTTTCTACCGTGTCAAACTCATCCTCCAACCACGAGAAAGAAAATTCGGGATAGATCTGACAGCTACGCGGAGAAACGGTTGCCGCGCCAACGACCAACTCCTCGGGGCGGATCGTGATCGGCAGATGCTCCATAATATTCCGAAATGCCTTGGCGCGTCGCCTGACCATCGGCTCGCCCTCGGTCTTACGATAGCTCTCGGTCAAAAGCACCGCACGGTCTGCCTCAATCTCGGGCATCTTGCGGAAAAGCTCCTCCTTGAGACGGTCAATTCGCGCACTCTTGGCGCATTTTGCGCTGTTGTATTTTGCCAAAGAAAATCACATCCTTTTTGATATTGCCGCTTGGTGGCGGCTGTCTGATATGATTATACACCAAAACACCTGATTTGTCAATAGAAACCACAAATTTATTTTGTATTTTCTTTGGTTTTCTCCGTTTTTGTGTTCGTTTTGTGTTGTTTTGACAATAAAAACAACATTTTTTCAAAAATCAGAACAAGGACACGATCCAATAGATCACGCCGTAGATGCTCCCCGCCAGCGTACCGTACAAAAGCACGGGACCGGCAACGGTAAAGATCTTTGCTCCCACACCAAGCACCAAGCCCTCTGCGTGGCTGTCGATGGCGGGGGAAACCACCGAATTGGCAAAGCCCGTAATGGGAACCAGCGTTCCCGCGCCTGCAAGCTTGGCAATGCGGTCAAAAAGACCAAGCCCTGTCAGAATGACGGCAACAAAGATCAGCGTTACCGAGGTCAAGGTAGCGGCATCTTCCTTTTCCATATGACAAAGTCTGAGAAAGATCTCCTGCAAGCCCTGCGCCAACGTACAGATCCCTCCCCCAAACAAAAATGCAAACAAGCAGTTTTTACCGATCGGTGAATGCGGCGCGTGCGCATCAGCAAATTTTTTGTAGGTCTCCTTTTCCATGTTCATAGCGTACGTCTCCTTTTTTGGGAATACTTATGAACAGTTTCTCACGTTTTTTTAATCTTATTCCGATTTTATCTGTTTTTCAATACATTTTTGCATCGTATTTTAACGCAAACAAAAAATTCTGTATTACAAAAGCCGAGCAACCTGATTGGTTGCTCGGCTCAGATATGACTCCCCATTTAAGAAACAACGGTTTGTCAAAAGACCAACACAATGTTATTTTGTATTTTGTTTGAGCCACTCCAGCATATTCAAGGAAAGGAAATTCCAATTCTGAAAGCCGGGGTTATTCACGCCCTCGCCGCTTTCGGGATCGTAATACTCGTGCATCT
>JAGANE010000091.1 GCA_017624395.1 Clostridia bacterium | reverse complement strand
GCTGTCACCGCAGGTGACTGAGGGAGAGATTTGTTTTTTTAACTTAATGACATTGGAAAGGTGGTACAAACCTATTTTCTCTGTAAGTCTCTATTGTTTTATTCCAAGCCTGATTTTGTTGTCCAGCTCCCAAAGGGCGACCTTGTTGCTGTCGTATTTCAGCCTCTGCTTGGCGGTTTCATAATCCACCCATTCAACACACAGATGCTCATGCGAGATTTGAATAAGCTCCTTATTTTTCACTTCCACCGCAAAGCTGTATTCGGGAATGACAAGACAAGCTTCTCCCCAAACGGCACGCGCCTTTTGGAAATGTTCCGTTGAGATACTGCAGGTTGTTTCCAAAGCGATAAAGTTGGCGTCCGTTGAAATTCCTGCTTCTTCCTGTGCCTCTCTTTTGGCAGAAAACATTGGAGCTTGATCCTCGGTCTCTCCGCCGCCTGCAATAAATTGCCAACAATCCTCCAGGTCGGCTCGTTTAAAAATACCGTACAAAATACGGTCACCGTTCTTCAGATACGGGATCACCAATACTTGATACTTTGCTCTTGCCATCGTGTTTTCTCCAACCTCAATTTATGAACAATTCCATCTGAAGCATCTCGTCGTAAAGCACAATATGCCCATACATACGGATTTAGGCACCCCAAGCGCAAGCGTTTGGGGTGCCTATTTATTATATCACAGTTTTTTTGTAAAATCAAGCGTTATGCCAACAAAATACGGTACATATCAAACAGATCCAGCTCGCGTGACGCAAAGGTGACCTTTCCTTCCGCATAAGTAAACGGAACCGACGTTTCCGAGGGCAAAAGATACACGCCCGTGACAGGGGCATCGGTCTTGACGGTGACCTCAAATGCAGGGATCATACGCCCATCCTCGGCATCACCGATATTGACCGCGCTGACAAGAACCTCCCTCTCATCTTGGAAGGTGATCAACTCCACGTGCTTGCTTGCCGTGGTGGTCAAGGTCTGCTCGGACTCCGCATAGTAGCGGCGTATCAGGTTCATAAAAACGTCGCGGTGCTGACGGTCGGCGTAAAATTCAATCGGCACACCCAGCCATACCGCCCTGCCCTTTCCGATGGAGCGTTCCATGATTGAGGGATATTCGGTAGAAACGCCGGGAGGGTTGGAATGGATCGATGCAAACGCCATCGGGTCGTTGGCAACACGGTAAGGCATCTTTAATTTGCCCAACACCACGGTGTCGTCGGTCACTCCCTTGATGAGCGGGTGCTTGTGGGAGAGTGAGAGCGGATATTTTTCGGTAAAGGGAGCAAGCACCTCCGCTCCCGCCTCGGTGGGAGCGAGATAGGTGGCGGTAATATCGGTGTAGCCCTCCACCTCGGCACCAAAGAACGCCTTGAGCAATTCGGGGGCTTCGGTTCCGCTGAAGCAAAGCACGCCGCCGTTTTGAACGTACTCTGTTGCCGCGTCAACGTATTCCTTTGTCAAGCCGCCAAGCGACGGAGCGATAACAAGCGGATATTTTTGAAGATCCGAAAGCCTTTTGTTGGCAACCACACCGTAAGGGATATGGTTGATGCTAAGGGTTGCGCCCGCCTGAAAGGACGCCCAAAGGCCGGTGTATTCCTGCCCCGCCGAATTGTATCTGCCCGTGATCGAATACCAAACGCCGATGTCGGCAAGCATAGTTCCCGTTTGGAGATATTTTTCATACGGGATCTGTCTTTCATAAGCAACGGCAATCGTTTTTGCCATGTCGTGATCCACCGTTCCTACGGGGTCAATGGTGTCCACCATAAAATTGGCTCCGTGATGTGCCACCGTCAACAGCGTAATCTGTGAAAGCTCACGCGGAGATTTGCTGGACGTGTGCTGTGTCAGATCCTTTGCAAACCGTGTCACCATGTATTCAAATGGCTGGTTGGGCGTGACAGAATAGTAATATTTTTGGCTGAAGGAATGCGCCATAATGTCGATGTACTGATCACCCGTCGCATAGGTGCAGGTGTCGATCACGCGCTCATCCACGCCGCACTTCCAGCTGCGGCAGATCGCCTGCGCGTTGTTGTGACTGACGGTGGCATTGGGAAACAGCGCCTTGGCGGTATCGGAAACAAATTTTGCAAAATCCGCCAACCACTCATATCTTTTTTCACGAAAGAGGGCGGAACGCTCGTTTTTCATATCAAAGGCATCGGGAAGCGTTTTATTGCCCGTCTCCTTTGCAAAGCGGTCCCTGCAGTGGTTGCAGTGGCATACGTAAGGCCAGTTGGTTTGGTCAAAAAACAAACCGTCCAAGGTGGGAAAGGTCTCTGCGATCTCTGCGATCTGCCCCTTGACGAATGCGCGGTAATCGGGATTATTGGGGCAACAAAAGCCGTAGCGTGTTTCATGACGCGCAAAGGCAGATGTCATGCTCTTGCCATCGTCAAGCATTCCCCAATCGGGGTGCTGCTGCTCGGTACGGTTGTTATAGACCAAGCTGTAATATCCCACCACAGCGATCCCGTTTTGGTGACAGAGATCGATCAGGCGGTTCATCGTGTCCTCCCTGCCCTCAAAGGACTTGTGCATTACACCAAGCCTCGTAGGATAATAGCAAAGTCCCACGTGTGTCTGCATTTGCAGCATGGTCGCATCCACCTTTGCTTCCTTGAAATAGGCAAGGTGATTTTCGGGCGTAAATTCGGAAAGGAATTCCTCATTCCAATCCTCAATGTGCATATCGATCAGCGAGCGGCGGTAGCTTTTTTGATACCATTTTTGTTCCATGTTCCGTCTCCTTTTGAAAATTTAACCGATGAAATTATTATATATTATTTTTGTCCTTTTTGCTCGCAGAAACTTTTAGAATCATAGCCAAAAATTAGTTTTTATAAAAGACAACGCAGGCGCATGACCTTAAAGGTCACGCGCCTGCGTTGCTTTTTGGGGGATCGGCTTATCCCTCGATCATGGCAAGGATATCCGCTTTTGAGCGTGCGCCCGCCGCTTGGTTGACGATCTTCCCGTCCTTCATTACCACAAGCGTGGGGATACTGAACACACCAAAGCGCGCAGCAAGCCCCTCCTCAACGTCAACGTTGATCTTTCCAACGGCAACGTCTTCTCTTTCCTCGGCAATCTCGTCTACAATGGGTGAGACCATGCGGCATGGACCGCACCAATCGGCATAAAAATCCAACAGAACGGGCTTTTTGCCACCGATGATTTCGTCAAAATTCTTTTCGTTGATCTGAATGACAGACATATTTTGTTCCTCCTTTTGATCTGTTGACGGAAAGAATCACTCTACCGTCTTATTCCGCCTCTGAGAACTGATCCTTCCCTACTCCGCAAAGTGGGCAGACAAAATCCTTTGGCAGATCTTCAAATTTTGTACCTGCGGCAATTCCCTGATCGGGTGCACCGACTGCCTCGTCATACTCCCAGCCGCAGACTTCACATACATACTTTTTCATTATTTTTGCTCCTTTTGATAATTGCTTATCATTTTTATTTCATTTATACTGTGACAGATTTGATAGATTATTGAATGGGTTCAAAATCGGATGCACCGTGCTTGCAAAGCGGGCAAATGAAATCCTCGGGCAGCTCATCGCCCTCGTAAACATAGCCGCAGATCTTGCAAACGTAGCCCTTTTTGCCCTCTGTTTCGGGCTTCGGCTTTACATGCTCCTGATAATAGGTGTAGGTCATGGTAGGCTTATCGGAGATCACACGCGCCTCGGTGATCGAGCAGATGAACATGCCATGCGTGTCAAGATCCACGTACTGCTCCACCTTGAGAGAAAGGAAGGAGTTGATGTGTCTTGGCAGGAATACCAGCCCGTTATCCGAACGCAGCGGCTCGCAATCGGCAAACTTGTCCACGTTTCTGCCGCTTTGGAAACCAAACACCTCAAAGACCTTAAAAGGTGCCTCCTCGGTCAGACAGTTGATGTTCATTTTTCCCGTCTGCTTGATCACGTGGTGCGAATAATTCTCCTTGTTGATAGTCACGGCAAGGCGATTGGGGGTGTTGGTCACCTGCGTGACGGTGTTAACAATCAAGCCGTTGTCCTTTTTGCCATCGTTAGAGGTGACCACATACAAGCCGTAGCCAATGTTAAAGAGCGCGGTCAGATCGTTTTTGTTGGCGGTAGCATCCTGCTGTGCAAGATATTCGCGGCAAAGCTCGTCGGAAAGCGCATTGAGCTGTGCCGTGCTTTCCTCATTGAGTGCGGAAAAGATCTTGACCGTGTTTTCGGCAAAGGTCAGATTCTTGCACTTTTCCAAAAGCCCCCTCATAACCTTTGCGGCAAGAGGTGCCCAGCTACCGTTCTCGATCAGAGCTACCGTGCGGTTGCTGAAATTCCGCTCGGTGAGATGATTGATAAACTCACGCATAAACGGGAAGATTTCGGCATTGTAGGTGGTAGTGGCAAGCACGAGCTTGCTGTAGCGGAAGGCGTCCTCTACCGCCTCTGCCATGTCGCATCTTGCAAGGTCATTGACAACAACCTTGGGACAACCGTTTGCCTTGAGCTTTTCGGCAAGCTGAAGCACCGCCTTTTTGGTGTTTCCATATACCGAGGTATAGGCAATGACAATGCCCTCCTCCTCGGGCTGATAGCTTGACCAGGTGTTGTAAAGACCGAGATAGTATCCAAGATTTTCGGTCAGCACGGGGCCGTGCAGGGGGCATATGATCTCAATGTC
>JAGANE010000090.1 GCA_017624395.1 Clostridia bacterium | reverse complement strand
TGCTCGGCAATCTATCCGCAATATCACGCAAATTCCACATTCACGGACATCTATGTCTTCCGTGCTGACGAAGGTTTGATTGCAATGAAGCATGGAGATGGCGATAGCCACACCAAGTATATTACCGTCAACAATCTCGACGCATTGGATTGTGTGAGAACGCCTTGGCTTTTCTTTGCTGAGAATCAGGGAAGTGCCGAAAAGGTACTGACGCTCAACAAGGTGCTGATGCGTTATACCACGGGCAGCTCTAACGTGGGTAACGCACCCGGAACTACCACGAGCGCAAAGACGATGTTCAATTTTGCTTTTGGAGCAGGTAGTAATTTTACGATCAATGCTACAGATCTGTACGTGGGTGGCACTTTGATTACTGACGATAGTCAGGTGAAAACGAGTGCGCTTTTCGTGAATCCCACCAAAACGTATGCTTCCAGTGGAAAAACGCCGAGTGTTCTTTCCGGCAGTTGCTTTACTGCAAACTATACCCACGTGAGCAAGGTAATGCTTGGCTACCGTGAGCTGTTCCTTGATGCAGAACCTGTGCAACAGGGCGATACGTGGTATCTGCCTTATGCTGAGATCGCATCTTACCTTGCTATCGCACCGCAAAATCCCGTTACTACCCAGATCGGCGGTGTGGAAATGATCTCACTTTCCAATCTGCTTGCAAGCGGAGCGGTCACGGCGGCGAGTTACAGTGATGGTGCAATCCGACTGACTCCTGCGATCAACTCCACGGTAAATCTGTTCAAGGATAATTACCTGCTTTCGTCCAATTATAACCCCTTGTATTACAAGGACAAGACCGCGTATCTGGATGCCTCTTACGAGAACGGCGCATGGGTGTACACGGCAAAATCTGTTAGTAGTCAAGGCGGCATCATGCGTATGATGCTTGATGTTTACAAGATGTACGGCGCAGGAACCTATACCGTCACCTTTGATTACAAGGCATCCACCTCGTCCATCACTGTGGGCGTGGGTGTTGACCACAATGAGACTGCGAAAACACAGAGCGTTTCGGGAGCCTCGTCAACCGAGTGGAAGACAACAACCGTTACTTTCACGCTCGACGACGATCCCGCAAGCGTAGATCAAATGGCGCTGTGGTTCAAGGTGTCAAGCGGAAACACGATTTCTCTTAGAAATATCAGCCTGACTAAAGCAAGCTGATCATGGCAAAAAAGGTCGGCAGTTCGCAATTGGAACTGCCGACCGAATTTTATTTGGTAATGTTTTTTCTGGGGGTTTCATTGGGCGATTGCCCAATGATCTTTTGGTAGGTTTTTGAGAAATAGGAATTGCTTTGGTAGCCGCATAGGGCGGCGATTTCTCCGATTTTTTTGTCGGTGTGCATAATTAGATGCTTGGCATTATAGCAACGAAGCCTGTTGAGGTGATCGATGATGCTGAGTCCCGTTGCCGTCTTGACACATCTGCACATATAAGAGGCGGTAATGCCGATTTCCGCCGCGATATTGTCGATAGGAAAGGTTTCCGGCAGATGCTCACGCAAATATTTGATCACCTTAATGGTAACGGCAAAATTGGGATTTAACTTTTGAGTAGAGGTATCAAAACGGATCATTTCGTGCTTTTCAAACATCAAAAGTAAAAAATTCTGAAGCGCCAATTGTTGAAACTGCTTTTTAAATTTTCGTTCGGTTTCAAACGCCGTGAGGATGTTTAAAAAAGCCTTGGATAACTCGGGATCACGGATCAGTGGGGTAAGGTGCGCGGAGGAGTCCACGCCGATGGTTTGCAAAAGCTGCTCGGATGGAATGATGCAGTGGTGAACCCAATTTTCGCCCGTGATCGTGTGGATGCGTCCGGGATTGATCGCAACAATGTCACCCGAGGTGGCAATGTAATAATCGTTTTCGATGTATATTGTTTCAGTGCCTGAAACAATATAGAGAAATTCATACTCGTTGTGCCAATTCGACGCATAGTCGTGTCTGGTAGAGGCATAGTTCCAATAGATTCGACATGGTGTTTCATTGTTGTGGCGGCTGCTTTCAAATTTGACAATGCTCATAATCATCCCCCCCTTGGTATCCGT
>JAGANE010000089.1 GCA_017624395.1 Clostridia bacterium | reverse complement strand
TTGGTGGTCCCTGACACCTATCGGCAGTACCTACCGTCTGTCGATAAACTTTGTCTAACCACAATAAAAAATTCAGTGAAAGTTTTGAAGGGGTTTGGGGAAACTTTTCCAAAAGTTTCCCCAAGAAAACCGCGCCCCCAAGAAAACCGCGCCCTGAAATCTCATCGTTTTTTATCAAATATGAAAAAGAAAGGATCAATCATGCAACAAAGGAGTATCAAAGTATTATGTCTGATATTTGCCGCAGTCATCTGTTTGGGAGTGCTGTCGGCGTGTCAAAAGAAGGGAGACCCGTTGGCAAAAAGCGGCTTTGAGTCACTGACGGTTGATGCCAAGGGTAAGCTTTGCGCCACGGTGACGCTGGATATGCGCACGGTGCAGGAAAAAATGGGAGAAAAGGCTTATTTTTACGAGCTTTTGCCGGGGGAGACGACGGATACGATTTTGGATCACGACCCCTTGGACAGCACCAAGGTGGGAGCATCGATGGAGTTTTCCTGCCCCTTGACCGATGAGGACGGTCGCTCGCGTTTGTACTCCTCCTTTTACGTGATCTTTCAGGACGGAACGCTGATGCGCGAGGATGGCTTCTATCTGGAAAATCCGCAAAGGCTTGCAAGCAATACCGAGTCCCTTCTTTGGGATGGCTCGATCAAGGCGCTGACAAACGCGGATGCCTTTGATGCCTCCATGATGAACGTGGCGCACGTCTCTTATGAGGTCGCGCTCTCGGAGCTGATGAATGGCACCGAGACGGTTGAATTTCAAGGAAACACCTATACGTATTCCTCCGAGGTGCTTGCGCGTCTGGACAAGCAGATCCGCTCTGCCTCTCATGCGGGAATGCAGGTAACGCTGACGCTGCGATTGGATTCGGTTCCGTCGGTGGAATGCTTTGCTGCTGTTGCCGAGCTTCTTGCCGCGCGGTATGCCGATGATGAGATCGGGCGCGTTTCGGCGTGGATGCTTTGCGTGAACGATTCTTCCCTTACCGACCGTCTTTGCCGCATGGCAAATCTTGCATTGCGCTCGCACGTGGCAAACGGACGCGTGTACGTTGTCGCGCCCGAGGGGTTGTCTCTTGCCGATACGCAGGCGTTTTTTGCCAACCTTCAAAAGTCCTTTGCCGAGAGCGGGGGGCTGCAGTGGGGTGCGGCGGTAATCCCGCAGTGTGATGCCGCTCCTTGGGAAAACACCGAATCCGATGCTTTAACGGTTGATGAGGTCGCGGCGCTTTCCGAGTATCTTTTCTCTGCTTCCTTTGAAAACCGCCCCTCGTGGCTTGCCCTTTACGGCGTTGCCTTTGATGCGGCGGACGAGGACAAGCAGGCTGCCGCTTATGCCTATACCTATCGCGTGGCATGTGACGCCAACGTCCATCTACTTTTTTACCGCGATCACGTAAATGAAGCAACGGGCTTGCGTGGCGAGGATGGAACGTCCCGTCGGATCGTCTCGGTGCTCTCGGATATTGATGCGGGGCTCTTGCCTGCCGATGAAAGGCTTTGTGCCGAGGTGATCGGTGAAAAATGGACGCAAGCCGAGAATCGGGTATCACGCACCGAGGTGAGCGGAACCTCCAACGTCGGAACGGCGGGGCTGGAGGAGAATGTTTTGTTTGATTTTACCACGGGAGAGTGCTATGGGTTTACGGGCGTTGGAAATGCCACCGATCCCGAAAGCCACCACTCGGCAGCACTGAACGCCCCTGTTCTTTATACGTGGATCGCGCCGACCTACGGAAGTGCGGGCGGTGTCCGCACGTTGCTTGAAAACGGCAAATCTTTGAGCGACGCCACGTCGCTTTCGTTCCGACTTCTGACACAAATCCCCGATGTTTCCGCAACGCAGGTAACGCTTTTGCTGGAGGGCTTGACCGAGGACGGTACGCGCGTCAGCTATGAAAGCACGGTGGAAATCACCAACGGAAGCTGGCAGACCGTTACCTTTGGTATATCGGCGTTTTCCTCCGAGCTGGACGTTGCCAATCCCTGCGTTCTGACCCTGACCACCGAGCCCGATGCCGATACCGATGCCGAATACGTGCTTTGGGTGAGCGGTGTGAACGTGCGCTATCCCGAAAAAAGCATGGGCTGGATCCTGACGGTGCTGATCATTGTTGTATGTGCCTTGATTACCGCCCTTCCCCTGCTGCTGCTTTATCGCAAGAGCGCAAACAGAACGCGCGCTCGTCGCAGATGAAAGGAGATTGTGTATGTCGATGAATTTTGTAAAATACGAGGTCAAAAATAAGGACATTCATTTCAGCGACAACCGTTCGGGCGTGGGACGCTTGCAGTGCCTGCCGCATCTGCACCGCGAGCTGGAGTTGGTTTGTATGCTGGAGGGCGAGACCGTGACCTACGTAGACTCGGTGCGCGACGTTTTGCGCGCGGGAGACGTCTTTTTGACCTTTCCCAACCAGATCCATTTTTATGAATCGAATCAAACCGAAAAATACTATATTTTTATCATCAAGCCCGATCTGATGCCCGACCTGATGAACGTTTTTACGTCGGGGATCCCCTCCTCTGCCATTATTCGCGGAGCGGCAAATCAGCCGCAGATCCGACGCTTGTTTGATTCTCTTGCCGAGCTTTGCGCCGATCAGGCGCAGGACAGCGATTTTATGACAACACGCCGCCGCGGCTATCTGCTTGCGCTTTTTTCGGAGCTTCTCTCGCAAATGACCGTCACGCGCCTTTCGGTGGGAGATTCGGGCGCGCTTCGCTCGATCGTTGCCTTTTGTGAAAAGAATTTTTCGGAGGATCTTTCTCTCTCTCTTTTGGAGGAGCGTCTGCATCTGAATAAATATTACATTTCGCATCTGTTTAGTGAAAAGCTGGGCTTGCGATTCAACGATTACGTCAATTCCCTGCGTGTTTCCGAGGCGTGCCGCTATCTTGTCAGCTCCACGTACAGTATCACCGAGATCAGCGAGATCGTTGGCTTTAATACGCTTCGCACCTTTAACCGTGCCTTTATGAAGCAGATCGGAACCTCTCCCTCGGAATACCGCAAGAATGACGGCGTACCCGCTTCGGTGAGAAGCGCTAAGGAAAGCGTTCCCGTCTCTCCCATTCCGTCGGTCTACCGTAGCAATCCGATTGCCGTGCCGACGTATGCGGAGGACGACGACCCCTGCGGTGTTTATGACGGTGTGCGCGGTGCAAGCTCCGACCCTTGCGCCTGCGACGACGACGATCCTTGCGCGTTTTGATGATGGAGAAAATTGAGACCTACTGCCTGCAAAGCCGTTGGCAGCTGGAGGGGAGCAGATTGATTTATTACGGATTGCGCGCAAAGGGCGGTCGGCTTTTGAAAAACGAGATCCGTGTAAGCGCAAGACGCGCTGCAATTCTTTCCACACTTCCCCGTCCCTTGAACGATGCCGAGAAAAAGACGTTGGGAGAGCTTTTGGGCGATGCTGTGGTGGAGCTTTCACAGCAGTCTCAAACCCCTGCCTCCCTGCAGGAGGCTCGATTTTGCACAACCTGTGCGGCAAACGATTTTATCATCCCAGGCTTGACCTTTGATGCCAATGGGATCTGTCCTCTGTGCGCTACTGCAAAGGACACCGACGAATTATGCAGTGTGCTGCCCGTCAAAAATCATTTTCCGCGCGCCTCCAAATCCCGCTTTGACGTGGCACTGTTTTATACGGGCGGTAAGGATTCCACCTTTTTGCTCTACTATCTTGCCAAGTGTCTTTCTTTGCGTGTGCTGGCAATGACGTGGGAGATCCCTTTTCTTTCCGAATCTGCAAAGCAAAGCATAGAAAACGCAAAAAAGCATTTTCCCAACGTGGAATTCATTTCGCGCGCGGTCAACGCCCAAGAGCTTTCCGCGGTTTACAGCGCGCTATATCAACGGACGGGAAATTGCTGCGCTTGCCCCTCTCTTGCCTACGTGTTGTTTTATCCTGAAATGGTGGCAAATCGCGTTCCCTATTTTGTTGCGGGGAACGAGCCTGTCCAGATGCTTGGGCTTTATTACAACCGCATGGCGCCCAAATTTGCATACCGTTTTGCAAAAAACAAGCCCTTGAATCTCCTTTTAAACGTAGGGAGAGTCTTGACGCTGCGCCCTCCGCTTCGGTCGGGTCAGGTGCATACCCTGATGACCATGAAGCAATTGGCGTACGGCGATCATCCCGTCAAGAAAATGATTGGATACCGCAACGAGCTGGTGGAAAACGTGGTGGCGGCGTTGCATACCCGACCGCTATTGCTGCATCCCTTGAAAAAGGCGATTCGTCTTTCCTCTCGGACGGGCAATATTCCCGCATTCGTACACGTTGACCTTGACGTTGCCGCAGGAGGCTGCTACGATTGGCGAAAGATCCGCAGTACCATCGTCCGTGAATGCGGATGGGTGGCGCCTGACGGAGAGGAAAAGGGGCTGCATACCAGCTGTAAGATTGAAAAATGCAAGGAATATTCCCAATTTTTGCGCTTTTATCACATGGAGAGCCGCATGATCCCCTTTAGTGCCTTGGAAATCTCCTTGGCAAGCCGCAAAAACAATCTCTCCCGTGAGCAGGCGATCCGAGAAATGCAGACTTCTCTTGGATTTTCCCTGACTGAGCCTGCGGAATGCGCGTTTATGAAGGCTTTTATGGACGGTGCCGAAGCAAGCCTATCCAATCGTGCTGTGACGCACGGGGTGTGATATGAGCTTACAGGGTGTTGTTTTTTACTATTCGGATCATGGCGAATGCAGGCGGATTGCCGAGTATATGGCAGGGCGGTGCGGCTTTGATTGCCTTGATCTTACGGCACTTCCGCGGGGCTTTTCCTGCAAGGATCTGCAAGTCGCCGTTACCGTTTATCCTATATACTGCCAATCCCTCCCGCGTGCGGTCAAGGACTTTTTATCCTTCCTGCGGGCGGAGAGACACGTTTTGATTGCGGCTTACGGCAGAATGTCGTTTGGAAACGCGCTTTGGGAAGCAAGCAGGTTGGTGGAGGGACGGGTGATTGCCGCGGCATATCTTCCCGTGGCGCACCTTTATCGCAAGGGCGATGCCCCTTTTGGGGATTTTGCGGTGTTGGAGCCGTTGGAAAGAAAGATCTTTGACCGATGCGCAGACTTTATTTCGATTCCCAAATATCGCAAGCATCTGTTTGCCGCCCTTTTTCCTGCTTGGAGAAGCCGCATCGGTGTTTCCTTAAAGCGAGGTGCAGAATGTCACTTGTGTGACCTTTGTAGCAATATATGTCCGAATCACGCCATCGAATGCGGCAAGATCAATCATCGTTGTGAGCGTTGCTTGCGGTGTGTCAGTATTTGCCCAAGGGGTGCATTGCACGTACACGTTACATTTCCTTTGCGTATGTACTTAAAAAAAGCCAAAAGAACAAGCGTGTTAATTTTTACGTGATTGTTTTTGATGTTTTTATATATGTTTTTTGTCATAATTTATAATCGCAATATTTGTCTGTTAAGGAGATTTTGAAAATGAGTGAGATCAAGGATATCAATCTGGCTCCGTCGGGAGCCGATAAAATTGCTTGGGTGGCATCCTATATGCCGATTTTAAACAGCATCAAGGCAGAGTTTGAGCGCACCAAGCCCTTTCGGGGAAAAAAGATTGCTATGTCGATCCATCTGGAAGCCAAAACCGCATACCTTGCCAAGGTCTTGCGTGCGGGAGGCGCCGAGGTGTGGGTAACGGGCTGCAATCCCCTTTCCACGCAGGATGACGTCGCCGCCGCGCTTGCCGCCGAGGGCTTTGAGGTTCATGCCCGCCACGGTGTCAGTGATGCCGAATACGTGGAGCATCTCAAAAAAACACTTTCCTGCGTTCCCGATCTGATGATCGATGACGGAGGGGATCTGATCTCTCTGTTGCACGGAGAGTGTCGGGAATACGGCAAGAACTTGATTGGTGGCTGTGAGGAGACCACCACGGGAATTCACCGTCTGCTCTCGCGCGAGCGTGCAGGGCTTTTGGATTACACGATGATCGACGTCAATGACGCCGATTGCAAGCATTTGTTTGACAACCGCTACGGTACGGGACAATCCACGTTGGATGGCATTATGAATTCCACCAACCTCATTCTGGCAGGCAAAACGGTGGTGGTCGCAGGCTACGGATGGTGCGGCAAGGGCGTTGCCATGCGCGCCAAGGGAATGGGTGCCGTGGTTGTGGTGACCGAAATTGATCCTGTTAAGGCAATTGAAGCCGTGATGGACGGATTTACCGTTCTCCCCATGGATGAGGCTGCAAAGAGAGGGGACCTCTTTATTACACTGACGGGATGCTGTGACGTGATCCGTCGTGAGCATTTTGAAGTGATGAAGGACGGTGTTCTGCTTTCTAACAGCGGTCACTTTGACGTTGAGATCGACAAGATCGCGCTTAAGGAGCTTTCGGTGGAGGATTGGGAGCGCAAGCCGAACATTCACGGCTACCGTATGGCGGACGGCAGAGTTCTGAATCTGCTTGCCGAGGGAAGGCTTGTAAACCTTGCCGCAGGAAACGGACATCCGGCAGAGATCATGGATATGTCTTTTGGTATTCAGGCAAAGGGGTTGGAATATCTTGCTCTCAATGCGGGAAAGCTTGAAAAACGCGTTTATGCGGTTCCCGCCGAGATCGATCAGGCGGTTGCACGAATCAAGCTGTCCTCCATGAATGTTTCCATTGATGCGCTTTCCGATGCCCAAAAGGCATATTTAAATAAAGTAGAATAATTCCGACCGCAATATTTGTCTTATTACAAATCGCAATTTTTGTCTTTTTCTTGAAGGAGATCTATGAATTCTGAAATTTGCAAAACGCAGGTTGCCGTCATCGGCGCGGGACACGCGGGAATTGAGGCTGCGCTGGCATCGGCGCGGCTTGGTGTGGATACGGTACTATTTACTCTCTCGCTGGATTCCTTGGCAAACATGCCCTGCAATCCCTCGATCGGTGGAACCGCAAAGGGGCATCTGGTTTATGAAATTGACGCTTTGGGCGGTGAAATGGGGCGAATTGCCGACCTTGTAACCCTGCAATCGCGTACATTGAATATGGGAAAAGGCGCCGCGGTGCAAAGCAAGCGCGTGCAAGCCGACCGAAAAAAATACCAACGCCTGATGAAAGAGGTAGTGGAAAACACGCCAAATCTGCGTTTGATTCAAGCCGAGATTGTGGAATTGATTACAAAAACCGACGAAAACGGTGTGCAAAGAGTCTCCGGTGTGGTGACAAAGCTGAAGGAGCGTTGGGGGTGCGATTGCGTTGTTATCGCAACGGGAACCTTCCTTGAAAGCGCAATATTTGTCGGGGATGTCAGCTATGAAGCGGGGCCCGACGGGCTGTTACCTGCCAAGGGTCTTTCGGCTTCCCTGCAGGAGGCGGGAATTCGTCTGTTGCGCTTTAAAACGGGAACTCCCGCGCGCGTAAAGCGACAAACCATTGATCTTTCTGTCTTGGAGGAGCAGCCGGGAGAGGATACGATCCTTCCCTACAGCGCGCGTTCCGCTGAGGATATGTTTGATCATGCTTCCCAGATCCCTTGTCACATCGTTTATACCAATGCCGAGACACACCGTATAATACAGGAAAATATTTCCAGAAGCGCACTGTATTCGGGAAAAATTCATGGCACGGGGCCAAGATATTGCCCTTCCATCGAGGACAAGCTTGTGCGCTTTGCCGACAAGGAGCGCCATCAGCTCTTTGTGGAGCCAATGGGCGAGGATACCGCCGAGATGTATATTCAAGGCTTTTCCACTTCCCTGCCCACCGATGTGCAGTATCGGATGCTCCATTCACTTTGCGGATTTGAAAACGCCGAGATCATGCGCTATGCCTATGCAATTGAGTATGATTGTGCCGATCCCACACAAATGGATGCAACGTTAGAGTTTAAGTCTGTCAAGGGACTTTTTGGTGCGGGACAGTTTAATGGAACCTCCGGATATGAGGAGGCGGCTGCGCAGGGGCTTGTTGCAGGAATCAATGCGGCAAGGTCAGTACAAAAAAAGCTTCCTATTATATTAGAGCGTTCGGGGAGCTATATCGGCACCTTGATTGACGATCTTGTAACCAAAGGAACAAATGAGCCTTACCGTATGATGACCTCGCGCTCGGAATACCGTCTTTTGCTACGGCAGGATAATGCCGATCTGCGCCTGACCCCTCTTGGATATGAGGTGGGGTTGATTGATGAGGAGCGTTATCAAGCCTTTTTGCACAAAAAAGCGCAGGAGGATAAGGAAATAGAACGGTTAGAGTCTACGCATGTCTCTCCCGAAACTGCAAATCCGTTTTTGCTTTCGCTTGGCGAGAGTGCACTAAAATCGGGGGCTTCTTTGGCAGATCTTCTCCGACGCCCTCCCATTAGCTACGAGCAGCTCGCGCAAATTGATCCTTCCCGCCCCTCTCTCTCGCGCGCCGTGGCTTTGACGGTTGAGGTGAGCATTAAATATGCGGGATATGCCAACCGTCAGCTACTTGAAGTGGAACGGCACAGGAAATTGGAGGCAAAGCTTTTGCCCTTGGATCTTGATTATCGACAAATCCGCGGGCTTCGGATCGAAGCGGCACAAAAGCTGGAACAGATACGACCGCGTACGATTGGGCAGGCATCTCGTATCAGTGGTGTAAATCCTGCTGATATTTCGGTGCTTTTGATTTATCTTGGTATTAAGTGAGGTGAATTTTGATTGGACTATTCTGAATTTCAACACTTATTATTAAAATCTATGAGCCAAAACGACCTTCCAATGCCGGAAGAATATCAGACGATACAATTTTGGCGATTTACAGAGCATCTGATGAAGGTCAACGAGGTGACAAATCTCACAGCGATCCGAAATATTAACGATGCAATTCCCAAGCATTTGGCGGATTCTCTGTTCGCGGCGGAATATCTCCCCGAGGGTGCGCGAGTGCTTGATCTTGGCTGCGGCCCCGGTTTTCCCTCGTTGCCACTTGCGATCATGCGCCCTGATCTGGAAATTGTTGCGCTTGATAGCACTGCAAAAAAGATTGGATTTATCAACGAAACGATCCCTTTGCTTTCTTTGAAGAACATGACCGCGGTTGCAGGACGCGCGGAGGATCGCACTTTGATGGTGCAGCTTGGAAAATTTGACGTCGTTGTCAGCCGCGCGGTAGCAAGATTGCATATTTTGACCGAGCTTTGTTTGCCTTACGTTGTGATCGGGGGATTTTTGTTGGCACTAAAGGCAGCAAAGGGCTTTGAGGAGGCGGCAGAGGCAGAAAAAGGCATAGAATTACTCGGCGGGGGCAAACAAAAGCTTTTTGAAAGAAATCTGGTCACACTTGACGGAAGCGAAGAGCCGCGCTGTCTGATCTTGGTTCCCAAGATCAAAAAAACGCCATCAACTTACCCGCGTCCCTATGCTTCTATTGTAAAAAAGCCACTTTGAATGTTTCACGTGAAACGCATCTCTAAAGAAAGGGGAATGTTTCACGTGAAACTTTTTTGTTTCGGGTGTCAACGTTTCACGTGAAACATTAAATTTTTTACAAATATTTTTACTGTATTTTTTCATTGATATTGCATTTTTGAGTCGTTTGTGGTATATTAGTAGGTAATACGAGATATTATAACAAAAGAAAGGAATTTGATAGAGAAATGGGTAAAATTATCTCTTTTGCAAACCAAAAGGGCGGCGTTGGTAAGACAACGTCTGCTGTAAATATCGCTGCTTCTCTTGGTGTTTTAGGGTATAAGGTACTGTTGATCGACCTTGACCCGCAGGGCAATGCAACAAGCGGCGTTGGAATTATGAAAAAGGCCTTGAAGGTGACTGCGTTTGAGATGTTGACGACCGATGCAAGCGCAGATTCCGTGACGGTTAAGACGAGATTTGATAATCTTTCTGTGATCCCGACACACACAACGCTTGCACGCGCAGAGTATGAGCTTGGCGACGTAGAAAACGGCGAATATGTAATGAAAAACAAGCTTGCGGCGGTAAAAGACAAGTATGATTACATCATCATTGACTGTCCCCCCTCGCTGGGCATGCTTACCGTAAATGCCATGACGGCAAGTGATGGCGTGGTGATTCCCATGCAGTGCGAATTCTTTGCCTTGGAAGGCCTTTCGCAGCTGATGTTTACGATCAGCCGCATCAAAACACACTACAACAAGGATTTGAACGTCACGGGAATCCTGATTACGATGCACAACAGCCGCTTGATCCTGTCCATGCAGGTGATCAGCGAGCTTCGTAAGCACTATGCGGACAAGCTGTTTGAAACCACGGTTTCCAGAAACGTCAAGGTTTCGGAGGCTCCCGGCTTCGGTGCGCCTGTTTACTACCACGAAAAACGCTCCAAGGGCTCCATTGAGTATATGAACATTGCAAAAGAGCTTGCAGAACGTATCTGACGGAGGAGGAAAACGGTATGGCAAAATCAAGAAGCGGTCTGGGACGTGACTTTTACTCGCTTTTGGACGACAATATCCTTGCTTCGGATAAAACCAATGCGGCTACGATGATCCGCATTTCCGATATTGAGCCTCGCAGTGATCAGCCCCGAAAGACCTTTGCACATGAATCCTTAGAGCAATTGGCGGATTCCATCGGCCAATTTGGCGTTCTGCAGCCAATTATCGTGCGCGAAAGTCAGCTTTTGCAGGGAACTTATGAAATTATTGCGGGCGAGCGCCGTTGGAGAGCCTCCAAAATGGCGGGATTGAGCGAAATTCCCGCTGTGGTGCTTGAGGGCGATGATCTGAAAGCGGCGCAGGTCGCTGTGATCGAGAACGTTCAGCGCGAGGATCTGAATCCCGTGGAAGAAGCCATGGCATATGATGTTTTGATTGAAAGATACGGCCTGACGCAGGATCAAGTATCAAAGCAGGTTGGCAAAAGCCGTTCTGCCGTGACAAACATGCTGCGCTTGTTGGATCTTCCAGAGGAGGTTTTGGAGCTTTTGAAGAACGGAGACCTCTCTACGGGACATGCCCGCGCGCTCCTTGGGCTAAAAAACGAGGAGCAAATGCCCTCTTTGGCACAAAAAATAGTCGAAAAAGGACTTTCGGTGCGCGACGTAGAGCGCACGGTTCGTCTGATGAACTACGAGCCCGAGGCCGCCGAGGCAGAGGATACTGCGCTGACACAAAGAAAGGCTTATATGCGCGATCTTGAGCATCGCGCCGTTACGGTGCTTGGAAGAAAGGTCAAAATTCTCAAAACACCGAAAAAGAAGGTCGTGGAGCTGGCATACAGTGATGACGATGACCTTGAAGCACTCTTAAAGACGATCTGCGGAGAGCGTTTTTTTGACGAAAACGATTGATAAATAACCAAAACAGGAGAAAAAGCAATGCTGGATATTAAATATATTAAGGAAAACCCCGATGAAGTGGTTGCCCGTCTTGCAAAGAAGGGCAAGGATGCGAAAGAAGATATTGAAATGATCCTGAAGCTGGACACCGAGCGCCGTGCGCTGATCGGTGAGACCGAAACGCTGAAGGCGGAGCAGAATAAGACCAACAAGCTGATCCCGCAATACAAAAAAGAGGGAAAAGACGTTGCCCCTATTTTCGCTGAAATGAAGGCGCTTGCCGCAAAGATCAAAACCAATGACGAAAAGCTGAAAGAGGTTGAGACACAGTTGACCTCGTTTATGCTGGGACTTCC